>NZ_DATEMB010000030.1:0-47144 GCF_035276005.1 Rhizorhapis sp. | reverse complement strand
GAAGGGCAGCAAGGTGAACTTTCGCAATATCTCTGCCTGGTCGATCCGCAATCCGCTGGTGCCGATCGTCGTCTTTCTTGCCCTGCTGATGGCGGGCGTCGTCAGCTTCATGCGCATGGATGTCAACAACAATCCGGACGTTAGCTTTCCTGCCGTTGAAGTGAATGTCAGCCAGCCTGGCGCCGCTCCCTCCGAACTTGAAACGCAGGTGACGCAGCGGATCGAGGCGGCGGTACGCGGAGTAAACGGCGTCGATGAGATTTCCTCCTACGCCAGCGAGGGGCTCAGCCGTTCCTTCATCCAGTTCGACATTGGCACGCCTGTCGACCGCGCATTGAATGATGTCCGCAATGCGGTGGCCCAAATTCGAAGCGATCTGCCTGAAGGCATATTGGAGCCTCAGGTCACGCGCATGGATATAGAAGGCG
The DNA here is from genome assembly GCF_035276005.1 of Rhizorhapis sp. Classification (NCBI taxonomy): domain Bacteria; kingdom Pseudomonadati; phylum Pseudomonadota; class Alphaproteobacteria; order Sphingomonadales; family Sphingomonadaceae; genus Rhizorhapis; species Rhizorhapis sp. The sequence continues at coordinate 46,716 of NZ_DATEMB010000030.1, read as the reverse complement.
GGCCGATCGCCTACTTCAGCGCCGAAGCGACCGACATGACGCTGGAAGAACTGAGCTGGTATGTCGACAATAGCGTTGCCAAGCGGTTGCTGGGCATCGAGGGAATGGCCGCCGTTCGCCGCGGCGGGGGCGTCACCCGGGAAATTCGCGTGATCCTGAACCCCGCAAAATTGCAGGCGCAGGGTATCACGGCCGCTGAAGTCAACGACCAGTTGCGAAGGGTCAATCTCAATGCGACCGGCGGCCGCGCTGAAATTGCCGGGTCGGAGCAGGCGGTGCGTGTGCTCGGCAACGCCCGCGACGCCCATGTGCTTGGCGAGACCCAGATTGCGCTCGGTAATGGCCGCACGGTGCGCCTCGGTGACATTGCGGACGTGCGCGATATATATGCCGAGCAGCGCTCCATCGGGCTCATGAACGGAAGGCAGGTGACCAGCTTCGCCCTTGAAAAGGCGAAGGGCTCTTCGGATGTGTCGGTCTATGACCAGGCGATGGAGGAGCTTCAAAAGCTCGAAAAGGAAAATCCGAAGGTCCGGTTCCGGGAGCTCTACACCAGTGTAGGCTACACCAAGAGCCAATATCATTCGGCAATGGCGGCGATGATCGAAGGCGCCATCCTGGCCGTCGTCGTCGTCTTTCTGTTCCTTCGGGACTGGCGCGCGACGCTGATCGCTGCGCTGGCCATACCGTTATCGGCAATTCCCGCCTTCTGGTTCATGGACATGATGAACTTCACGCTGAATGGCATCAGCCTTCTCGCGCTCAGCCTGGTCGCTGGCGTGCTGGTGGATGATGCCATTGTGGAGATCGAAAATATCGTCCGGCACATGCGCATGGGGAAAACCGCCTATCAGGCGGCCATCGACGCGGCGGACGAGATCGGCCTTGCCGTGCTTGCGACCACCATGGCGATTGTTGCGGTGTTCCTGCCGGTCGCGCTCATGCCCGGCATATCGGGGCAGTTCTTCATTCAGTTCGGGATGACCGTGGTGGTGGCCGTTCTGATGAGCCTTGCGGTTGCGCGGATGATTACCCCGATGATCGCGGCCTATTTCCTGAAGGCCAAGGGCCATGCAAGCCATGGCGAAGGGCCGGTGATGGACCGTTTTATAGAGGTTCTGCGCTGGACACTGCGGCACCGGTGGAAGACCGTGCTTATCGGCGGCGGCGGCGCTTTTGTGGCGACTGTGCTGGCTTTCTATACCCTTCCATTCCAGTTCCAGCCATTGACCGACACCGACTATAGCCAGGTGAAGGTCGAAACGGTCCCCGGCAGCACGCTAGCGCAGACCGAAAGGATTACGGAAGAGGTGATCGCGCGCCTGGATGATCCCTCGATGCTGCAGTCGGCCTTCGCCGACATCGAACCTACCGAAGCCTCGATCTTTCTCACCCTCAAGAAGGACAGGGAGCTTTCGAGCGTCGAGTGGGAACGCAAGATGGCGCCTCAATTGCTGAACATTGCCGACGCACGGGTCAACTTCCAATCTCAGTCTGGGGGCGGTTTCACCGGCCGCGATATCACCATCATGCTGGGAGGCGATGACCCCAAGCTCCTTGAGCAGACGGCGCAAAATCTCGTCAAGGAAATGCAAGGCGTGAAGGAAATCCGCGCTCCCAGATTGCATGGCGACATGCAGCGGCCGGAAATCCTCATTAAGCCGCATCTCAATCTGGCGGCCGATCTTGGCGTGACCACTGCGGCTCTCAGCGAAACCATCAGAATTGCGACCATTGGCGATCTTGACCAGAACAGCGCCAAATTCTCGCTGTCCGACCGGCAGATTCCCATCCGCGTGTCCATTGACGAGGAAAGCCGCAAGAATCTGGCGAACATCCAGAATCTGCCCGTGCCCACTGCCTCGGGCGGATCCGTTCCGTTAAAGGCCGTGGCTGATGTTGAATTTGGATCCGGCCCTACAGAGCTCCGCCGCTACAATCAGGTCCGGCGCGTCGTCGTTGGCGTGGATCTGGCGCCCGGCGTGGTCAACAGCGAGGCAATGGAAAAGATCAATGCGCTGCCCGCTCTGGCCAATCTCCCCCAGGGCATTCGCCGGATCGAGGTAGGCGATGCCAAGTGGCAGAGGGAAATGATCCAGAATTTTGTCACGGCGGTCATTTCCGGTGTGTTCCTGGTGTTTGCCGTTCTGGTGCTTCTCTACAAGCGGGTCTTGCCGCCATTTGTGAACATGGCCTCGCTGACCATGGCGCCATTGGGCGGCGCCTTGGCCTTGCATCTGACGGGCCAGCCGATTTCGATGCCGGTGCTCATCGGTTTGCTGATGCTGCTTGGCATCGTGCAGAAAAACTCGATCCTGCTCGTGGATTTCGCACTTGAGGAAATGGGCAAGGGCGTGTCGAAGTTCAACGCCATCGTCGATGCCGGGCACAAGCGGGCGCAGCCTATTGTCATGACCACGGTCGCCATGGTGGCCGGTATGATCCCGACGGCGCTTTCGCTCTCGGGCGACGCCGCGTGGCGGGCGCCCATGGGCATAACGGTGATCGGAGGTTTGCTGCTGTCGACGCTTCTCACATTGCTGATCGTGCCGGCGAGTTTCAGCCTGGCGATCGATATCGAGGAATGGATCGGTCCCCACCTGCGCAAGCGCCTGCTCACATTCAAGCCGGGCGACGACCGTCCATCCAGCGACGCGCCGCAACCGGCGGAATGAGGCCGGGGGGCTGGCGCTCTGGCCATGACGTCTCCTTCTCTGTTAAGGCTCTTGCCGTGGACCAATCAGCCGCCCGGATCGTTACGCTGCCATGAAAGTTGGCTATTTACGGCAGGCGGGCCGCGTTTCCTTGCCTGTGAACGGTCCGAGGAACATACGTCTGGTAGCGACTGGACTGCTGCTTTTCATGGCGGCATTATTTGTCCTGGCACGCTCGACAGAGCACCTGCACCCGCTCATAGGATTTGTCAGAGCCTTTGCAGAGGCGGCAATGGTGGGCGGGCTTGCTGACTGGTTCGCGGTCACTGCCCTTTTTCGCCATCCGCTCGGGTTGTCGATTCCCCATACGGCCATTATCCCGCGCAACAAGGACCGGATCGGCGACACGCTGGCTTTGTTCCTGCGCGACAATTTCCTGACGCCCGCAGTCGTGGCACGGCGCATGCACAAGCTGGACGTGGCCTCTGCCGCCGGGAGGTTCCTTGCCTCTCCCGCGATTGGGGACGGACGGCTGCGGCAGGGCGCTTCCCGGCTTGTTGCGGACATATTGGAGGCCTTGGACCAGGAGCGTCTGGGCGGCATGGTGAAGGCGGGCCTTCGGCAGCGCATCCGGGCGCTCAATATTGCGCCACTGCTTGGGCAGGCGCTGGAGGCCGCGATGAAGGATGGGCGCCATCGGCCGCTCATCGACGGAGTCGTCAAATGGGCGGCCAAGACGCTTGACGCCAATGAGCATTTGATCCGCGACATGGTCCACCAAAGGGCAGGCCGGATCATGCGCTGGACGGGCCTTGATGAAAATCTCGCAAATGCGATCATCAGCGGGCTCGACAAGCTCATTGGAGAAATGGCCAGCGACCCTGCTCATCCGTTACGCGCGACGGCAGAGGAGGGGCTGGCGAAACTTGCGGCTGACCTGCAATCCAGCCGCCGGATGCAGGATCGCGTCGCTCGGGTCCGGGACGAGCTGCTCGACAATCCCGCCATGCAGCGCTGGATCGATGGTCTTTGGGAGCAGGCCCGCGCAGGTTTGCTCCGCGCCGCGCGGGATCCGGACGCAGCGATGGCGGGCCGCTTCGGCGAAGCTCTGCGTCAACTGGGAGCGACGCTTCAGGGTGATGCGCGCCTTCGCGTCATGATCAATCGCTTTGCCCGCCGCACGGCTGTCGGAACCGCGGCGAGCTACGGAGACGGTATCGTCAGACTCGTCAGCGAAACGGTGCGAGGATGGGATGCCGACACAGTGACAGGCAGGCTTGAAAACGCTGTCGGCCGCGATCTTCAATATATCCGCATCAATGGTACGCTGGTAGGCGGGCTGGTGGGCGTCATCCTCCACGCCGCCGCCATGTTCCTATAGAATGAGCCGGAAGATCAGCGTGGTGGTATAGCATTTTCGGGCAGGATTTCCGGCCGGTGCCTGTTCCGTTCCTCCCGCCCAATCTGCTCATGGCGCGGATGCAGGCGGGCGAAGCGCAGCACGATCAGCCCGGCAATGGCCGAAAGGCCGGAGCCTGTGAGGATACCCAGCTTCGCCTCCTCCACAAGCTCGGGATGATCGGGAAACGCGAGCGCTCCGATGAAGAGGCTCATGGTGAAACCAATTCCGCAGAGCAGCGACACGCCATAGATTTGGGGCCAGGTGGCTCCCTTGAGCTTTGTTGCAAAGCCAAGCTTCACGCAAAGCCAGATGCTTCCGAAAATGCCGATCTGCTTGCCGAGGAACAGGCCAGCGGTAATCCCGAGCGGTAACGGCGCCATCAGATCGGCGAGGCCGATGCTGCCAAGTGGAAGCCCGGCATTGGCAAAACCGAACAATGGCACGATCAGATATGCACTCCAGGGAGCAATCCTGTGCTCCAGAATATGGAGCGGGCTGTCGGCCGCGTCGGGCGCTCCTGGGGTGACCCGAAGAGGGATCATCATGGCTGCCAATACCCCCGAAATCGTGGCGTGAACGCCGGACAGCAACATTGCGTACCAGAGGGCCGCAAAGCAAAGCATATAGACGGATATCCGCTGGACGCCGCTCTTGTTGAGCACATACATGAGGCCCAGGATCAGGGCCGCGACGAACAGGGCGAAAGATTTAAGGCCACTGGAATAGGCGATCGCGATGATGGCGACTGCGCCCATGTCGTCAACTATGGCAACCGTCGTCAAGAACAGCTTGAGTGAGGTGGGCGCTCTCTTGCCGAGCAGCGCAAGAACGCCAATGGCAAAGGCGATATCGGTGGCTGCTGGAATGGCCCAGCCATTCTCCAGCGCTGGATCCCCTCTCGATATGAGCATGAACAAAGTCGCCGGAGCGGCCATGCCAGCGGCTGCTGCGATGACGGGGAGGCGCCGGCGCTCCCAACTGGAAAGCCGTCCGTCGACAAACTCCCGCTTGATCTCAAGTCCTACCAGCAGAAAGAAAATGGCCATGAGGCCATCGTTGATCCATAAATGGACCGACATTGGGCCAAGTTTGCTGGTCAGCACCGGGCCGGTCGAGATGTGGAGCAGGCTCTGATAGAGGGCATGGCTCGCCTCGCCTGCATTGGCCATGAGCATGGCTGCGGCAGCAGCAAGCATGAGCAGGATGCCCCCGGCGGCTTCGCTGCCGAGAAAACTTCTCAGCGCAGAGGTTCCACCACTTCTCTTCATTCCCGGGCCCCTTCATTCAAGCGGGGGGACCCTAGCCATTGTATGGATAAAATTCAAAACCTTGCAAGGAGACCGTACGGATTTTTGTTGCCGATACGAAATTAAATCTGCACTACTTCATCATAAGTATATTCGAATCGCGCGGGAATCTATTCTTGTGGTTGATGATATATTCACCTTATTGGAATGGATTCAGCATGAATTGATGTTGTTCGCTGCATTCGGTTTCATGCTTGGGGCGATTGATGATCTTGTCATAGACGTCATCTGGGCGGGCAGGCATTTCTGGAAGCGCCTGTTCATTTATTCCCGCCATGAAGCGATGACGGCCTTGTCCCTGCCACGATCCTCCGATCACGGTCATCTCGCTGTATTCGTTCCGGCCTGGGATGAGGCGGCGGTCATTGGTCCAATGCTCCGCTATTGCCTCAAATGCTGGCCGCAGGAGGATGTCCGGATATTCGTGGGCTGCTATCCCAATGATCCGGCCAGTATCGGCGCGGTAGCCGAGGTTGCAGCGCTTGACGCCCGGATCACACTGGTCCTGGGCAGCCGCGATGGGCCGACCACCAAGGGAGATTGCCTGAATGGCCTCTGGGCCGCCATGGAACGGCAGGAACATGCTCAAGGCTTCCGGTTCAAGGGGATAATATTGCACGATGCCGAGGATGTCGTGCATCGTGCCGAAATCGCCCTGTTCGATGGGATGCTCGACAGGTTTGATCTGGTGCAGATTCCGGTATTGCCACTCGTCGATCGCCGTTCGCGCTGGGTGTCCGGGCATTATTGCGATGAATTTGCCGAGGCGCATGGCAAGTCGCTGATTGTCCGGGAATTGCTTGGCGCAGCCATGCCCTCGGCGGGCGTCGGTTGCGCATTCTCACGGCATTTCATGAGCTTGATAGCCGAGCGGCAGGGCGGCGGTCCCTTCGATGCGGATTGCCTTACCGAAGATTATGAACTGGGCCTCCGCATTGGCGAACTGGGTGGGCGCGGCGTGCTGGTGCGGCTGCCCGATGGCGAGGGTGGAATTGTTTGCACGCGGGAATATTTTCCCGACCGGCTGGACGCTGCCGTGCGGCAGAAGGCTCGCTGGATGACCGGGATAGCGCTGGCCGGTTGGGACCGGCTCGGCTGGCAGGGCACCCTTGCGGAACGCTGGATGCGCCTCAGGGACCGCCGCGCCTTGCTGGCGGCGGTTGTGTTGACCTGCGCCTATGTTGCGCTTTTGCTTTATGCCATCACCGGCGTCGCCCGCATTCTGACTGGCAAGGAGCCTTTGGCCTTTCCTTATTATCTTACTCTGATCCTGATCGTGAACGGCCTGCTTCTGGTCTGGCGGATGGCGATGCGCTGTGGCTTCGTGATGCGCTTCTACGGATGGCGGGAAGCTGTTCGCTCAGTGCCCCGGAACTTTGTGGCGAACTTCATCGCCATCATGGCTGCTCGCCGTGCAGTCGCCCAATATACAAGGATGAGACGCGGGTCCGGCGCCATATGGGAGAAGACGGCGCACCAATTCCCTGACGAGCTTGCGGCTTCCCGTCTGTGACGGACGGCACCCCTGTTCAGGGCCGCGCGACGCGGTTTCTTTATCTCGTGCTCAGCTTCTGGGTGGCAGGACGAGCCGCGACATTGGTAATGGAGCAAGAGAAGGCCCGGCCCTCCCCGCAACTACAGGGGGCAGATGGAACGGCAAACAGCAGCCAAGGCGCCAAGGCGCTCGTGCGGGGGAGTCCTGCCCAAGCCTTCAAGGCCGCGACCGCTCATGTTCTGCAACGCCGCGCCAGTTTCAGTGCAGCCCTTCCGCCGGTATCGGGGGGCCCTACAATTTCGCCCGCCCGCCCTCTGCTCATCGCCTCAGCCCTTGCCCAGCCGCGGACCGGCGCAGGCATATTGCACCAACCTCCCGGCGTTCCCGCCGGTCCCGTTTCACAACCCGATGGAGGTGCCGCAGCGCCGATGAATCGCTGGAGCTTGTCCGCCTGGATGCTTGTCAGGCCGGACAATCACAGGGCAGGGCTGGCCTCGGCCGGACAATTGGGCGGCAGCCAGGTTGGTGCCCGTCTGGCCTATGACCTTATCCCGGTTGCGTCCGGCAGCCTCGCCATCCATGGCAGGATCAGCAGCGCGTTGCAGTCGCCTGAGGCGGTGGAGGCCGCATTGGGGCTCTCTTATCGTCCAAGCCAGAGCCTGCCAATTTCCATCGCCGCCGAACGGCGCATTGCACTAACCGATGGCGCGCGAAATGCCTTCGCAATCTATGCAGCCGGTGGCATTGGCCCCACGCCGTTTGGCTCGAGACTTGACGTGGAGGGCTATGCCCAAGCCGGTGTCGTCGGCGCGGCGCGGACCGATGCCTTTGCCGACGGGCGGATCGCCCTTTCAACGTCCCTGGCCGATATCCGGCCTGGCACGCTGAAGGCCGGACTGTCGCTTTCCGGCGGCGCACAGCCGGGACTGTCCCGACTCGATGCCGGTCCGCATATTTCAGGCCGGATCGGCCATGCGCGAGCGGTGCTGGAATGGCGGGAGCGGGTGGCGGGGCATGCCCTTCCAGGCTCCGGGCCCGCCTTGATCCTTGCAGCGGATTTTTGACTCATTCCGGCCATGCACCGTCTTCAAATCGGCACGCTTTGGGTCTAGCCAAGGGAATAAATGGATCTTTACCTCCCCATAGCCAATTTGTCCGTCAACGCCATTGTGATCATTGGCCTTGGTGGGCTGGTCGGTTTGCTGTCGGGAATGTTCGGCGTAGGGGGCGGATTTCTCACCACGCCGCTTCTTATCTTCTACGGCATACCGCCCACCGTCGCCGCTGCATCTGCCGCCACGCAGGTGACCGGCGCAAGCGTGTCCGGCGTGTTCGCCCATCTGCATCGCAACGCGGTCGATGTGCGCATGGGGATGGTCATGGTGGCGGGCGGCGTGGCGGGCACCTTGGTGGGCGCGGCGCTGTTCCGCCTGCTCCAGAATATCGGCCAGATCGATACCGCGATCGGCATCCTTTACGTGCTGATGCTGGGCGGCATCGGCCTCCTGATGGCCAAGGAGTCGATCCAGTCGGTGATCGCTCTGCGCCGGGGACAGCGCCCCCGCGCCAGCAAGCGGCGGCATCATCCGCTAGTTGCGGCTTTGCCGATGCGCTGGCGCTTTTATCGCTCCGGCCTTTACATCTCGCCGATCGCTCCCTTTCTCCTTGGCATGATGACCGGCGCGCTGACGATGCTGCTGGGCGTGGGCGGAGGCTTCATCATGGTCCCGGCGATGCTCTATCTGTTGGGCATGACGACACAGGTCGTTGTCGGCACGTCGCTTTTCCAGATTCTTTTCGTCACGGTCACGGCCACCATGGTGCACAGCCTTACCACTAAGGCGGTTGATCTGGTGCTTGCCCTGCTGTTGCTCATCGGCAGCGTCACAGGCGCTCAGGTCGGCGCCCGCATGTCGATGAAGGTCCGGCCGGAATATCTGCGCGTCTTCCTGGCCTTCATCGTTCTCATCGTCGCGATCCGCATGGCGTTGGGGCTCGGCTGGCGGCCCGACGAGATCTACACGGTGGAGGTCCGGTGAGGGGCCGGCGCGCATTGCTGCTGCCGATGCTGCTCTTGATGCTGGGCGGCGCGTCAAAGCCCATGCTGGTGCCCGACGTGTCGCAGCGGTCGGTGGAAATCCAGTACAGCTTCACAGGAGCCGAACTGTTGCTGTTCGGCGCCATTGTCTATCCTGACGGGCGGCCGCTCAGGGATTCCGCTGACATCGTGGTGGTGCTGAAGGGCCCGATCCAATCCATCACAATGCGGGAAAAGCAGAAGGTCGCGGGCGTCTGGGTCAATGCAGCGAGCGCACATTTCCGCTCCGCGCCATCCTATTATGCCATGGCTTCCTCCCGCCCGATCAAGGACATTGTGGATGAGCGGACCGCCGCCATCTATGAACTCGGCGTTCGCAACATCCAGCTTTCGCCTTCCTCGCTCAATGTCACCGACGAGATCGAGCGGTTTCAGACGGGCCTGGTCGATCTGCGGCGGCGTACAGGTCTTTATGTGGAAGAGCCGGGCACCGTCGAGATCACAGATGGGGTTCTCTATCGCGCTCGCCTGCCGCTGCCCGCGCGGGTCATTGTCGGCACCTATACGGCCGAGACCTTCCTGATCCAGGACGGAAGAGTGCTTGCCGCCGCAGTTCGGGAGGTCGAGATCCGGAAATCAGGCTTTGAGCGGTTCGTCGCCACTGCGGCCGAGGATTGGTCATTTCTCTATGGGCTCACCGCCACCGGTTTCGCTTTGAGCCTTGGCTGGATCGCAGGTTACGCATTCCGCCGGAAATAAGCTCTCCAAAGAGGATCTGGTCAATTCAATCTTTACGCATTGCCGATAGCCTGCCTCTCCATTCCAGAGGTTCCGTAGTGAGGTCGTGCATGAATGATATGAGCAGCGCAGGGCAGTTCAGGGAAGCCCAGCCGGCCCCCGCCTCGATGACTCCGTCCAATCTCTGTTCGCCGCTCAATGGGGTCGCCATGGGCGCGGTGTTCCAGATCGCGGGCTCCAGCTCGCAAGTGCTGATCGATGCCGCGACGCTCCAGCAATTCAGCAGCGATCCCGATCCCTGCATAGCGATGGCGGGACAGGTCGGCAGCCAGGTCAAGATGCGCGTCGGCACTACCTGGCTGGTCGCAAATGTCCGTTCTCTCGCGCTCGATCGCAAGACAGATGGGCTGATCGTCGCCGATATCGATTTCCTCGGCGAAGGGGATGAGGAACGGCTGACCGGCAAAATCTACCGGTTCCGGCGCGGCGTCACCCGTTATCCAACGCCGGGCACCGAAATTTTTCCCGTCTCCAGCGCCGACATGCGGCAGATCTATGCCGCTGACGACCGCGCCAATATCGAGATCGGCACTGTCTATCCGACCCGTGACACCCGCGGTGCCCTCTATGTCGATGCGATGCTTGGCAAGCACTTCGCGCTGCTGGGTTCGACCGGTACTGGTAAATCGACCTCAGCCGCGCTTATCCTGCACAAGATCTGCGATCTCGCTCCCCAGGGCCACATCGTCATGATCGATCCGCATGGCGAATATAGCGCCGCTTTCAAGGGCAATGGCGCGCTTTACGACGCCAACAACCTTGCCATGCCCTATTGGCTGATGAATTTCGAGGAGCATTGCGAGGTGCTCGTCACCTCCGAGGGTGCCGAGCGCACCATGGACTGCGACATCCTTGCCAAGTGCTTGCTGATGGCGCGGTCGAAGAACCGCCTGGCAGAGGGTATGGGCCGGATCACCGTCGATTCTCCCATCCCCTATCTGTTGTCGGACCTGACCAACATCCTGCAGAATGAAATGGGTAAGCTCGACAAGGGCACGACCTCCACGCCCTATATGCGGCTCAAGAGCAAGATCGAGGAACTGAAGGCCGACCCCCGCTATGCTTTCATGTTCTCCGGCATGCTGGTGGGCGACACCATGACCAGCTTCCTGGCCAAAATCTTCCGCCTGCCGAGCGATGGCAAGCCGATCTCGATCATCGACGTTTCGGCCATGCCGTCGGACATCACCTCGGTAGTGGTAGCGGTGCTTTCGCGCATGGTCTTTGATTACGCGATTTGGTCACGCAATGAACCGCAGCGCCCCATCCTGCTGGTTTGCGAGGAAGCGCATCGCTACATCCCCAGCGGCAATATCGGCGGCGGACAGGCGGTCAGGAAGATATTGGAACGGATCGCCAAGGAAGGCCGTAAATATGGCGTGTCACTTGGCCTTATCACTCAACGTCCTTCCGACCTTGCCGAAGGTGTGTTGTCGCAATGCGGCACTATCATCGCCATGCGCCTCAACAATGACCGCGACCAGCAGTTCGTAAAGGCCGCCATGCCGGAAGGCGCGCGGGGATTCCTGGACAGCATTCCGGCGCTGCGTAATCGCGAATGCATCATCTGCGGTGAAGGCGTCGCCATTCCGATCCGGGTTGCGCTGGACAATCTCGCTGAAGAAAAGCGGCCTGCGTCCAGCGATCCCATCTTTACGCAATTGTGGCAGGAGACGGGAGGCGAGGCGGAGATTTTGGAACGCACCGTCAGCCGCTGGCGCAGCCAGGGGCGATAAGGCCTGGGGTTGCTCGCATGTGGGCAGTTGGCCGTTGGAATGAAATAGCCATCGAAAAACGCCGCCCCTGAACACGCAGGCACGTCCCCGCTGTTTCTCAACCCTGTCGAAGAGGAGCGGGGTCTCTGCCTGCGCAGGGACGACGGAAATAGCGTCCAATTTTACCCAAATTGTCTTACAGCGCCTTCAGCCAGAACTGTATGTCATGCTGGCTTTCCTTTGAGTCCCCTAGGTCCTTCCAGGAAAATTGGCCGATGAGCCCTTCAACCGGAGCAAAGCCGCGCTTGTGCCAGAAGGTGTCGAGCGGGTTGTAGTCAGCGGGCCGGGCCGGATGATCGGACGGGCGGATCACGGCACAGAAGCTGGCCTGACGGAAACCAAACTCCCGTGCCCGCTGCTCACGCTTGTCGAAAAAAGCATGGCCGATGCCATGGCCCCGATATTCCGGCAGAAGGACTGATTCACCAAAATAGTAAATCCGGGAGATGTCATAGCCCTTCTTCTTGAAGGGCTCCGCAAATTCGGCGGCATGGTCGGCCATGGGTGCGGCCGTGGCAGCGCCGATCAGGCGGTCGCCGTCAAAAGCGCCCGCAATGATGGCATTTGAGCTAGCAGCATAGGCCCGCAAATAATCCTGCTCATAAGCCCTGTCGCCATCGTACAGATAAGGAAAGGCCCGGAATACCGTGATCCGCAAATCCGCAAGCGCATCGAGCGAGGCGGTCAGCGCCTCGCCCGTCAAAGTGCGGATGCTGATGTCCGGCGCGGAAAACATCGCGCGCCAGGCTTAGTGCTTGGCCGGTGCCGCTTCACCTTCGGCCGGAGCGGCGGCGTTTTCACTGGCTTCTCCCGCGGCTGCGGTTTCGCCCGCAGCAGGTGCGGCATCGGCAGCCGGAAGCGGCAGGTTGGAACCCTGCGAGTTTATATAGGCAATGACGTTCGCACGGTCTTCAGGATTGCCAAGGCCAGCAAAGGTCATCTTGGTACCCGGAGCATATTTGCGCGGGCTGGTCAGCCATTCGTTCAGGGCTTCAAAGGTCCAGTTGCCCGGAACGCCCTTCAGCGCATCGGAATAGGCAAAGCCCGCCGCATGGCCATGCGGCTTGCCGACCGTAGCATAAAGATTGGGGCCAATGCCATTGGCGCCGCCCTGATTGATGGTGTGGCAGGCAACGCACTTCTTGAACACGGCCTCGCCCTTGGCGGGATCGGCTGTGGCAAGCAGGGTCGCGATGGAGGGGCCGGATTCGCCGCCTTCACCTTCGGTTTCGACGCCCTCGATAGGATAGCCCATTTTTTCGGGACGGCCGCTGTGGAAAACTTCGGCACTGACGATTCCTGCGCCCATCGCGATGATTCCCGCGAACAAGACCCAGCCAGCAATGGTATTGGAACGATCGTCCATGCGCCTGTATTCCTCCGATGAATTCCCCGCGCCCCGGCAAGAGCGCTCCGCATTTAGCGCGCTCCCTTAATGAAGCAAATGCGAACGTGCAAGCGGTGCTTGCGATTGCAGCGATCTGCCCCTAATCGCACTATCCATTCATGGAAAACTATCCCCTTCCCGCCCGGCGGCTCGTCGAGGACATGATCAAGAAGGCAGAGGCTGATCCGGCCAACGCCATTTCATACCAGGGCGCGCCCGGTGCCAACTCGCATCTTGCGGCGCTCAGCTATTCGCCCGATTGCATCGCGCTTCCCTGCTTTTCCTTTCAGGATGCGTTGGATGCCGTGCAGGAGGGGCGGGCTGGCCGCGCGATCATCCCCATCGAAAATTCCCTGCATGGACGCGTTGCTGACATGCATTTCCTGCTGCCCGAATCAGGGCTCAGCATTGTCGATGAATATTTCCTGCCCATTCATCACAGCTTGATGAGCGCCGACGAAGGGCCGGTCAAAAGCGCGATCAGTCATGAACAGGCGCTCGGTCAATGCCGTCATTATCTTCGCCAGCATGGCATTCAGCCGATCACCTATGCCGACACCGCGGGCGCAGCGGCGCTGGTGGCGGAGCGGCAGGAGGCAGGGGCAGCGGCCATCGCACCGCGCCTTGCGGCCGAAATCTACGGTCTGAAGCTCCGTGCGGAAAATGTGGAGGACAGCCACGATAACATGACCCGCTTCGTGGTGCTGTCCAAGGAAGCGCGCGAACCTGCCGGTGAAGGGCCGATGATGACGACCTTCCTGTTCCAGGTGAAGAATGTGCCCGCCGCGCTCTACAAGGCCATGGGTGGCTTTGCGACCAATGGCGTGAACATGACGAAGCTCGAAAGCTACCAGCGCGGGGCAAGCTTCGCGGCCACTGAATTTTATTGCGACATCGAAGGCGCGCCGGGCAATCCCTCCGTCGATCGCGCGCTGGAGGAGCTGAAGTTCCACAGCAAATGGGTGCGGGTGCTCGGCACCTATCCGCAGGCGCGCCGACGGGGCGAGTAGGATTTGGGGGAACTCAGCCATCGTCCTTGCCTTCGCAGGGGCGACGGTTTTACTCGCGGTGGCGCTCGTAATTACCCGGCAGTCCGCCGCCCCAATATGATCCCGCTCAGTACCTCCATCCGCGCTTCGGGCCTGCGGAAGCTTTTTGCGAGCTTGCCGTTCGCCGTCGCGCAATATTCCGGGGATGCGACGCGCACCGGGTGGAATTCGATGTCCTCCCAACCTTCCGCCTCAAACATCTTCATCAGGGCGTCGGGGCGCACCCGATTCGGCTTTCCGGGGAAGGGCAGGGACCAATAAAGCCAGTCCGGGTAGCGGTAGATATTATTGGGGTCCTTATCGCGCAGCCAGCGGGAATGGGTGCTGAAATCCACCCGGATGCAGGCAATCGCTCCCGGCTGCGCGACGCGTGACATGCGCGCTATCGTGTCAGCCACATCGTCGAAATGCTCGAAGGCGGCGCAGCTTACCAGGCGGCTGAACCGGTTCTCGCCCGCCGCAATATCGACCCTGAAGCTCGGATCCACGCTATAGATAAAGGGCGGCTTGTCACGCGCGCCGATCGCCTGGAGCAGCCGCTCCTTCTGGCTGACGCCGTTAAGCAGCGCTTCGTAGAAGCCCAGGTCGATCCGCTCCGCCAGGGGAAAGGCGTCGACTGCCTGATAGGATATTGCGCCCTTCGTCAGGATAAGAGCGCCGGTACCCAGCGTGCCGCCAGGGCCGAGTTCCAGCACATCCTGGCCCTCCCATGCTTGCCCTGCATAGCGGGTGAGAAAGTCGGTCCATTCATCGACTATGCGGTTGGCGTGAGAGGCGGACCGATCCTCGTCACCCGCGTTGAAAGGCGTGGGGGTTGAATAGCTGTTTACCCGGTGCTTGCCCCAGGCGAGAAACATCATTCCTATTCCGGCAGCATAAAGAGTGGCTTGTCGCATCACGAGTCCCTCTGTTCCCCGCGGGGGCGACGCTATCATGCTCGCAGATGCGGGCCGCATTACCCCATTGGGTGTAGAGGCGACTTTTCAGGATGAGTTGGAAGCCGTCCTGCTCAGATTGATCCACTTCCGTTCATATCGGGCGAAATCGCTATGCCGGATAGCCAAAGGAGCTTCCTCGGCTTCGGCTGGGACGAGCCTATTGGCGTGAAATTATCCCTGTCCAGAAAATCACCGGATCGGTTGCGGTGCCGCGCTGGTCTGCGCCGCCAGCTTCAGCCGCTCATCCCACTCCTTCTGGCAATTGGGCCTGAGCTTTGTCTTTTTCCAGCATTTCTCGTCGAGCGAGGGAAGATTGGCGCGATAATTATAGGCTAGATTGCCAAAGGCCTGTTCGCCATGGGGAACGAGGCTGTTGCGCAGTTCCCGCATCCGCTTGCGTGCCACTTCCACCAATGCTCCGCGCGGCGCGAAGATGGCGTCGCGCCCGACTGAGCCTGCGGTCTGGCAGAAATTGAGCTGCGCCCGCACCGTCGAAAAGCCGAGGTAGATGCGCGTGCCATATTGATCAAAGGCGGCCTGGCCCTTCTTGCCTTCCACCCGCTTGAAATAATTTCCTACGGTCTTGAAGGCGCCGGCCAGCTCTTCCTTATGGTGGGCGAGAATGGCGTTATAGTTGCTGAGCGTCAGCAAGGTCGGTTCGAACTGGCACTGCAGCGCCGCGACATTGAGGCCAGCGCGCAGATTCCAAAGAAGGGCCGCGCGATACTCGGCTGGCGTGGCGCCCGGCAGCGAATAGCCGAGGTCCGGTTCATTCCCTTCCAGCACCGGTCCGCCAAGGTCAGCAGGCTTCCAAAAGAATTGCGCCGAGGCGGGCGTGGCCATGCTGATACAGGTGCTCGCTCCGATCACCCAAAGCCGCGCCGCTGACCTGAAATTCATTGATGTCGCTCCTTGATGGCGGTCCCCATGCATATTCAGCATACTCACATTTTCGTCATTCCCGCGAAGGCAGGAATCCATCTACCGGGTTCAGATCAGCGATTGGTCGATGCGCTGGATCCCAGCCTTCGCGCGGATGACGAAAAATAGGGTGCTGCTAAATTACTGATCCGCCACCGCTTCCTGTTCGCTCGTGTCTTCTTCGGTGCTATTGCTCGTCTCTGCGGCCGGTGCAATGGGCTTTGTGGCGGTAGCGGCAGGCGGAAGCGCAATGCCTTCGGTCTGTACGCCATCGAGGTCGGTCATCGCGTCGGTCGCGGTGCCATCCACGACTTCCATGTCGCGCATCGCAACCGTTTTGTCGCCTTCGCCCTTTCCGCTCCCGCATGCCGTCAGGAGCATCGCCGCCATCCCCAGGGCGATGCCACGCAGATATGTAGTTTGACCCGACATTTTGATCTTTGTCTCCGGTGCTGGTGGCCCAGTCCCCCCGGACCGGCCGATAAATGCCATATAGTGTGAGCTGACCACCTTAGCCCCGAGCACCGCCTAGCTCAAGTTGGGGCCTTGCACCGGCCAAGACCCGCAAGAAAGCGGGGAAAATGCCGTTTCAGCGCGGCATCGAAATCCCCCATGCTGGCCTGCTTTCCAAGCTCGGCCAGGCTGGTCACCGGATATTCGCTGATGCCGCACGGCACGATGCCCGAAAAATGCGACAGGTCGGGATCGATGTTGACGGAAAAGCCGTGGATCGTCACCCAGCGGCGCACCCGAACCCCGATGGCGCCGATCTTTGCTTCGCGTCCGTCAGGCGCATCGGTCCAGATACCGATCCGCCCTTCGGCCCGCCGCCCTGTGACACCGAACTCGGCCAGGGCGGCAATGACCCAGCCCTCAAGATTATGAACGAAGTTGCGGACATCCTTGCCGCGCCTTCCAAGATCCATCTGCACATAGCCAACGCGCTGGCCGGGGCCATGATAGGTGTAGCGGCCGCCCCTCCCCGCATCATAGACGGGGAAGCGTTTTTCCAGCAATTCTGCGGGATCGGCGCTGGTTCCGGCGGTGTAGAGCGGCGGATGCTGCAGCAGCCACACCCGCTCCCGCGCCGTTCCTTGATGAATGGCGGCAGCGCGCTCCTCCATGTCCGCCAGCGCATCGGGATAGGGCACCAGCCCTTCCTCCGCCCGCCATTCAATATCCTCGCTGATCATCATGGCCTTTCCTTGACTTGGGCGGAGCGACATATCAAGGTCCATCGCCATTCGCCCCCTTTCTGCCGGGGCAAACAGGGAATGGGATGGCACAACTTTCAATCGGCGCGGCCTGGGAAGAAACACTGGCCTTTGTGAAGCGCGAGGGCACTTTGCTGTTCCCGGTGGCCCTTGTCTTCCTGGCTCTGCCCGCCGTGGTGCTGCAATTGCTGGCGCCCAAGGAGCTTCGTACCGCGGGAATGGTGGAGGAGGCCAGCAATGCGCCACAACTGCCGCCGGGATTTCTGCTTGCGATGCTGGTCGTCCTGCTGGTCAGCATGCTGGGCATATTGGCCATCAATGCCCTTGCCCTGCGCCCGGGGATCAGCGTTGCCGAAGCTCTGCAACTGGCGATCCGGCGGATGCCGGTGCTGATCGGCGCGGCATTCCTGCTGATCTTGGGCTTTATGGGCGTGCTGCTGGTGCTGTCGCTGATTGGCGGAGGACTGGCCGCAGCCATGGGGATGGGACCCGCCATGTCGATGGTCGTGTTGCTGGCCACGCCTGTGCTGCTATTCGTTACCGTGCGGCTCATCCTGTTGAATGCCGTCATCATCGAGCATCCGGTAGGCGCGGCAGAGGCGATCCGGCAGGGCTGGCGCCTGACGATCGGGCAGTTCTGGCGGCTGTTCGGCTTCATCATCGTGCTCATCATGCTGATGATCGTGGTGCAGCTTGTCTCCCGCTCGGTCTTTGGCATAGCGGGCAGCTTGATCGGAGGATCGACGCTGGCTGTGCTGCTTGCGGGGCTGGCGGTCGCCATCGTCAATGCCGTGGTCCAGGTCTATTATCTGGTGATGACCTGCCGCATTTACCGGCAATTGGCCGGATGAAGGATTATTTGCCTGGAGCCTTTTTTTGGCCAAAGGCGGTTATGGGACCGAGATTGTCTTGAAAAAAAGCCGTCGCCCCTGCGCAGTGACGACGGATATGCGGTGACCACGGATATAAGGTCAGATGGAACGTTTCACTCTCACCAATAACAGCTTCAACCACCCAACAAGGGAATCTGCGGCGCCGCATCCCTCGGCAGCAGGCCTATAAGCCGCGGATCGTCGAATATCTCCACATGCCGGCGGTATGGCACAAAGCCCGACTTGCGGTAAAAGCCCAGGGCCGAGGGGTGATCAAGCGTGCAGGTGTGCACCCAGAAACGATGCACTCCCTTGCGCCAGGCGAGCATGTTCGTCTGCGCCATCATCCACCGTCCATGCTGCTGCCCGGCAAGCTCCGGCACCAGCCCGAAATAGGAAAGCTCGCAATGACCGGCATTGCCGAAGTCGAGCTCGATCATCCCCACTTCAATGCCCTTGGGATCGGCCACGGCGTAAACTTCCACGGCTTCATCATGAATGATGGCGAGCAGGTCATCGTCCGCCATCGCCAGGCGCGAGAACCATAGCCAGGGTGCGCCGACGCGGCGGAACAGCGCCCGGTATTTGTCCGCGGACGGCCTTTGCCAACGCGCCAGCCGCAAGGGCGATGGGGGCAGGGGAGCAGGCTTGGGCCGCTTCGGCATCTCCAGCGAGGTCACGATCGTGGCGATCTGGTGCGGCGGGACCTCCCGGAGGGACATGGCTCAGCTCCAGGCGGCGAGGGGTGGCAGGCTCATCAGAATTGCGTCCACATTGCCGCCGGTCTTGAGGCCGAACAGCGTGCCGCGGTCATGGACCAGATTGAACTCCGCATAGCGCCCGCGCCATTCAAGCTGCTTCTGCCGCTCCTCCCCGGTCCAGCTCATATGCATGCGCCGCCGCACGATCGCCGGGAAGATAGCAAGGAATGCCTCCCCTACATCGCGGGTGAAGGCGAAGTTCGCTTCGAAATCCCCCTCCAGATGATCATAGAAGATGCCGCCGACGCCCCGGTGCACCCCGCGGTGCGGAATGAAGAAATAATCGTCCGCCCATTGCTTGAAGCGCGGATAATAGCTTGGGTCATGCGCGTCGCAGGCCTGTTTGAAGGATGCGTGAAAGGCTGCGGTGTCCGCCTCATAGGCGAGGGGAGGATTAAGGTCCGCGCCGCCGCCGAACCAGCGCTTGGTCGTGACCAGGAAGCGCGTGTTCATGTGTACCGCCGGGACATGCGGATTGGCCATATGCGCTACAAGGCTGATGCCGGTCGCGAAAAAGGTGGGATTATCACCCGCTCCGTGAATGGTCTTGGCAAATTCCGGCGAGAAGGCTCCGGCCACTGTCGACACATTGACGCCGACCTTTTCGAACACTTCCCCTTTCATGAGGCCGCGAACGCCGCCGCCACCCTCTCCTGGAGCAAGGCCCTCTGCTTCCCGGTCCCAGGCGGTATAGGCGAACTGCGCGTCGCTTCCCGCCTCCCGCTCGATCAATTCGAATTCAGCGCAGATACGGTCGCGCAGGCTTTCAAACCAGCTTCGTGCCGCCTGCTGCTCACCGTCCAGTTCGATCATGGCGGATATAGTCCTTTCTGCCGCAATGCCTCTCCCAGCGCGATGCCCGCTGCGACGGCAATATTCAAGGACCGAAGTCCGGCCCGCATCGGGATCCTGACCCGAAGCCCCGCACTTTGATGTATCGCGTCCGGAACGCCGGCGCCCTCAGATCCGAGCAGCAGCACATCGTCCGCCATGAATTCGGCCTCCGGCAGGCGCACGTCGCCCTTGCTCGTCAATAGCACGATCCGCTGGCCATTTTCACGCATGGCTTCCGCGAAGGCCTGGAAATTGGGGCGGCGCTCTATTTGCACCGCCTGCGCATAATCCATGGCCGACCGTTTCAACTGCTTGTCGGAAAAGGGAAAGCCGCAAGGCTCAATAATGTCCACGGCCACCCCGAAGCAGGCGGCGAGGCGGATAATGGTCCCGGTGTTGCCCGCAATGTCGGGCTGATAAAGGGCAATGCGCATGCCCGTCCCATAAAAGCTGCCGCCGGATTTGTCACAGCCCAGTCAAATTGCTGTTGGCAAAAGGGCCAAGACGAGGCTATCAGGCGCGCGAACCGCCGGGGGACTTTGGCGGGCGTGCGCCTGCGTCACTGACTTTGCCAGCGATTCGGCGCATTTGAAAAGAACTGGGTTAAGGGACAAGGGCAGTTGAATGACAACGCTTGATCATGGTGAATCGGTGGAAGTGCCGGTCGAAGGTGTCCGCCGCCGCGACTTCATTAATATAGCGGCAGTGAGTTTCGCCGGAGTCGGCGCGGTCGCCGTCATTCCGCCGCTCGTGAATCAGATGAATCCGAGCGCCGACGTGCTCGCGCTTGCATCGACGGAGGTCGACATCAGCGCGATCGAGCCCGGACAGGCCATCAAGACGACCTTCCGCAGCCAGCCGCTCTTTGTCCGGCACCTGACCCCCAAAGAAATTTCGGAGGCCGATGCGGTACCGGTGAACGAGCTGCGCGACCCGCAGACGCTGGAAGAGCGCACGGTCGACGGCAAGAAGGAATGGCTCATCACCATGGGCGTCTGCACCCATCTGGGCTGCGTTCCCCTGGGCGCGGGCGAGGGTGAGAATCGCGGCGAGTTCGGTGGTTATTTCTGCCCCTGCCATGGTTCCCACTACGACACCGCGGCCCGCATCCGCAAAGGCCCGGCACCCAAGAATCTGGAAGTGCCCGAATATAAGTTCACGTCCGACACGGTCGTCACGGTAGGCTGAGGTAACAGAAAATGAGCTTTCCCTGGGCTGAACATTACACCCCCAAGCATCCGCTCATGCAGTGGATCGACTCCCGCCTGCCGCTGCCGCGTCTGGTCTATAACAGCATCGGCGGAGGCTATCCGGTTCCCCGGAACCTCAATTACTGGTGGAACTTCGGTGTGCTGTCGGGTTTCGCGCTGGTTCTCCAACTCGTCACCGGCATCATTCTTGCCATGCATTATGCAGCCAATGGGGGCGTCGCCTTCGACAGTGTCGAGCACATCATGCGCGACGTGAACTCGGGCTGGCTGCTGCGTTATGCGCACGCAAATGGCGCAAGCTTCTTCTTCATCGTGGTCTATATCCATATTTTCCGCGGCCTCTTCTTCGGTTCCTACAAGGCTCCGCGAGAGATGGTGTGGCTCCTTGGTCTTGTGATCTTCCTTCTCATGATGGCCACCGCCTTCATGGGTTATGTGCTCCCCTGGGGGCAGATGAGCTTCTGGGGCGCCAAGGTGATTACCGGGCTGTTCGGGGCCATTCCTGTCGTGGGTGAGCCGATCCAGACCTGGCTGCTCGGCGGCTTTGCGCCTGGCAATGCGTCGTTGAACCGCTTCTTCTCGCTGCACTATCTGCTGCCCTTCGTGATTGCGGCGGTTGTCATCCTGCACATCTGGGCGCTGCACATTCCGGGCTCGAACAACCCGACCGGCGTGGACGTGAAGGGGCCGCAGGACACTGTGCCCTTCCACCCCTATTACACGGCGAAGGACGGTTTCGGACTGGGCGTCGCGCTGATCGGCTATGCGATCCTGCTCTTCTTCGCGCCGAACTGGCTTGGCCACCCGGACAATTATATCCCGGCCAACCCGCTTTCGACGCCGGCGCACATTGTTCCTGAATGGTATTTCTGGCCCTTCTACGCCATCCTGCGCGCCTTCACCTTCGACTTCTTCTTCATCCCGGCGAAGCTGCTCGGCGTGCTCGCGATGTTCGCATCGATCCTGCTGCTGTTCTTCCTGCCCTGGCTGGACCGTTCGCCGGTTCGTTCGGGCCGCTACCGTCCGCTGTTCAAGCAGTTCTTCTATCTGCTGCTCGTGGACGTTGCGATCCTCGGTTATTGCGGCGGCGCTCCTGCGGAAGAGCCATTCGTGATGATCAGCCAGCTCGCATCGGCATATTATTTCGCGCACTTCCTGATCATCCTGCCGATCATCTCCAGCATCGAGCGGCCGCTGCCGCTGCCGGGATCGATCACTGAGGCAGTGCTTGGGAAAGACCAGGCGGTCGTAGGCGGTAAAGCCGCCACCGTGCCGGCTGAATAAGGGGAATAGATAAGATGGTTCGCGTATTCGCTGCCCTTGTTGGCATCTTCTTCTCGGGCATGCTGCTCTATTCCTTCGTCTTTGGCGCGGTGAACTATGTCAGTGAACCGCCCGCTCCGACGGCCGAGCATGAATTCCACCTGCAGCCGAAGCATGTGGCGTTCGCCTCTGACGGTCCGCTCGGCCATTATGACCGGCAGCAGCTGCAGCGCGGCTTCCAGGTTTACAAGGAGGTCTGCTCGGCCTGCCACTCGCTGCGTCTGGTGGCTTTCCGCGACCTTGAAGGTCTTGGTTATAACGAAGCCGAGATCAAGGCGATCGCCGCCAACTGGTCAGCAGAGACGCCTTCGATCAATGAGGAAACCGGTGAGCCTGCCACCCGCAAGCCTGTTCCGGCCGATTATTTCCCCAAGCCTTTTGCGAATGATGTGGCGGCGCGTGCGGCCAACAACAACGCCATTCCGCCCGATCTTTCGCTGATGACCAAGGCGCGTCATCACGGCAACGCCTATGTCTATTCGCTGCTCACCGGCTACCAGAAGCAGCCCGCCGAACTTCTGAAGAAGTTCCCGGACGCGAAGACGCCGGAGGGACTGCACTACAATCCCTATTTCGCCAACCTGAACCTTGCCATGGCGCCGCCGCTGACGGGTGACGGCCAGGTGACCTATGCGGATGGGACGAAGGCGACCGTCGACCAAATGGCCAAGGACGTTGCTGCCTTCCTTACCTGGACCGCCGAGCCCAAGCTGGAAAACCGTCACCGCGCGGGTGTGGCAGTGATCTTCTTCCTGATCGTGGCAACGGGTCTCGCCTATTTGTCCTACCGCAATATCTGGGCGGACAAGAAGCATTGAGGTCTGGCTCAGGTTTCGCTTGAAGAACAGAAGGCCGGGGGGAAACCTCCGGCCTTTTCCTTTGTGGAACGCCGGTGTTGAGGCGGATGCCCGGCCCTGAAACGCCTGATGCCATGGACGCCTGATCTTTGGGTTTGGTCTTCGATTCCAGCAGAACGCGAGGCTGTATGCCTCCCGCTATTCCCTTGGCTCCAGCCGCTCGTCTGTCCGATCCAGGCGATAGCCATGGCCGAACAGGGTGACGAGTTCGAAACCTTGACCGGGGCCCAATTGCAATTTCGACCGGACCCGCGAGACATGCATGTCCAAGGTCCGTGACGGCAGCCCTGCGACACTTTTCCAGACCGTATCGAGTATATAGGCTCTGGAGAGCGGCCGTCCTTCATTTTGAAAGAGCAATAAGGCCAGGGCGAACTCCTTGGCCGTGAGCGGTATCTCATTTTCCTCAAGGGTCGCCCGCAGCGTCTTCCGCCGAAAACGATACCGCCCAAAGCACAAAATTTCGTCCGCAGCCGGAGCTTGCCTGCCCGACCGCCGCAGCACCGCCGCGATCCTTGCCTGAAGGACGTCGCTATCTTCCGGCAGCGTGACATAATCGTCGGCGCCTGACCGCAGCGCCGCGGTTATGTCTTCCTTGCGGCCGCTGTCATTGGTGACGATAATCGCCGGGGGCATCGGCAAATTGCCGACCCAGTGCAGAACATCCGATCCCGAGCGGTCGGGCAACTGCCAGTCCAGGATCAGCAGATCGAACGTATCCCTTTGCAAATGCGTGATCAGCAATGTGCCCGAGGAAAAGATGGTGGCGCCAAATCCCATATCTTGCACGGCCTCCTGAAGGCCGCGTGCGGTTTCTGGGTCCCTGTCCGCAATCGCGACGCGCATTGCTTCTCTCTCGGGCTCGTGCCCGGCCTGGACATCGATGTGGTCAGGTTACTCCCTGTCCCTTCGGAATGACAGAAAAATGCGTGGGCAAAGCCGAAGCCGGGGTTCAGCGGCAGCTATCTTCCGTCCCTTGGTCAAGATCAAGGCAGCGGCCGTCAATCTCTCCTGAAGGGACTGTCAGGCCGATCTGGGCGGCCAGCGTCGGCAGGATGTCCGCCGTTTCCACGGCCAGCGGTTGCTCAAAGCCCTGCATAGACTTGCGCCAGAACAGAATCGGCACGCGCCGGTCATAGTCCCAGGGGCTGCCATGGGTTGCGACATAATTTTTCGGTTCCGCAATGGGTGTGATGCGGGGCTTCAGAAGCACGACAAAGTCACCCGAGCGATCTTCCGTAAAGGAGGCACGGGCCCGTTCCGCCAGCGACCAGCTATCGGGCGGCCCCTTCGGCATCGGCGTGGCGGCAAACTCCTTGCGGCTGAATATTGCGGCGACTTGAGGATGCACCCTGATCTGAGCCATCGCCTCTCGCGCAACCGCGGCCCGCTGAGCGGCCGGCAGATCGCGCGAGACATAATAGTCGCCATTGGCGCTATCCGCGTAAAGCAGGCGGCCCTGTAACCCCAATTTCGTGCCGACGGCCGCCCCGATTCCCTGTGCATTCAGCCTGGGGTCGACCCGCGCCGCCATGGGCGCGGCATTCAGCTTGGTGCGTTCGGGAAGATCATGCCCGCCATGGTCGGCCGTCAGAACCACAAGATAGTCGATTCCAGCGGCATCCAGGGTCCCAAAGAAATCCCCCAGGTCGCGATCAAGGGACATGAGCTGCAGGCATGTTTCCGCACCCTCGGTGCCATAGCTATGCCCGACATAATCGGTAGCCGAGGCGCCGATGATCAGCAGGTCCGTTTGCGGTCCTTGCCCAAGCTTCATGTCCTGCCGCAAGGCTGCCGCCAGCGCCAAGGTGGACGCGTCCAATTCGGGCGAAGCGCGGAACGCCTTTGTGTCGCCCGCTGCCCTTTCGAAATGGCCGGTGCCGACGGTCATATTACCGGCTTGAACCGGATAATTCCGCGCCTTGCATTCCCCGGGAAGTTCCATGGCTGGCTGCGGTGTTGCAATTCTTTTCGCTACGGCGGCATTCACTTGCCCGGCCACCGGATCGGAGGGCCGGCCCTTCAAAGTGACGAAGCTGCTGCCGCCCCACCACCATATCTGGTCCGTGTCCCGCCCGCCCATCATCAAGGCGGCGCGATCCTTGCCGGCGACGGAAACAACTTTGGCCGCCCTGTTGGCCGCCTTCATCCTATCGCCAAGCGTAGGGACCTTCAGATGGGTGAACGAAGCCACATAATGCTCGCTATCGGTGCCTTGCTCATTCTCATCCTCCGCGCAGTAGATGAGCTTGTCGGACCGCTTTGCCGAAAGATCATACCAGTTGTTGGCGATAATGCCGGTGCGCGCCGGGCGGCTGCCGGTCAGGATGGTCGAATGGCCGGGGCAAGTCTCAGTCGCTGCATGGCCTTGGTAGCCCGCTGGAAACACGGCGCCTTCGGAAAGCCGTTTCAATCCGCCGCGGAAATGCGGACGATATTGCGCAAACAGATCAGCGGAGAACTGGTCGACGGAAATGACCACCACCAGCTTGGGCGGATTGGGCGGCGGGGGAGCAGCCGCAGCGGCGGTAGAGGCGGCGGCGAGAAGGCAGGAGAGAGACAGTTTCCGAAATATTCCCACGAATAACTCCTTGGCGCCGATCGACCTTTTGCGGCTATAAGCGGCGCCGGACTTGGTCAATCGAGAATGCAATCCTGGGGCACATGCGGCTTTTACATTTCCTCATCATGACAGCCGCCCTGCTGCTGGGGGTGGCCAGCGCCCAGGCGCAATTGCCTTCCCGCGACGGCAGCCTCAATGTCACCGCGCGCCTTGCGGCGGAGAGCGATACGCCCGCGCCCGGAGGAAAGGTCACGCTGGCCGTGCTGATGAGCCCGAAGCCTGGCTGGCATGGCTATTGGGAAAATCCCGGCGATGCGGGCGTCGGCATGACGCTGAAATGGAGCCTTCCCGAAGGAGTGAAGGCCGGGCCGCTTCGCTATCCGGTGCCCGAGACGCTGATGATATCGGGCCTCATGAACTATGTTTATGAGGGGGATTATGCCCCGCTGGTCGACCTTTCCATTCCAGCGGGTATCAAGGCTGGCACCAGGCTGCCGATCAAGGTTCATGGCGAATGGCTGTCCTGCACGCGGGAAATATGCGTGCCCGAGCGCGGCGACATGGCGCTCGATCTCATCGCTGGCAGCGGTAATGTCACTGCTGAACGGCGTGCCGCGTTCGACGGCTACCGCGCGCGCCTGCCCCGGCCGCTGGGCGCCGAAGGGCATTATGCGGTCAAGGACGGAATTCTGAGGCTCGCCGTCCCTTTTCCGGCGGACGCCAAGGTCGATGCCGCTTATTTCTTCCCGCTGACCGATGGCGCGCTGACCTATTCGGCGGCGCAAAAGGCCAGCCGCAATGGCGACCGGCTGATTATCGAGACAAAGGCCGCAGGGACGCCGGAGGGGCCGATTTCCGGCATTTTGAAGACCGGGGAGCATCAGGGATTGCTCCTTTCCGCGCAGCCGGGACAAGTGCCCTCCGCCGGCACGCCGCTCGATGGGGAGGGCGTTCGGGCCGGTCTTGCAAGCGGGGGAATTGGCAGCATCCTTCTTGCCCTGGGAGGCGCGGTGCTTGGCGGGCTCCTCCTGAATGTCATGCCATGCGTGTTTCCAATCCTCAGCCTGAAGGCGCTCAAGCTGGCCAAAGCCGGGGGGGATGAACGCGTCGTCCGCCGCGATTCCCTCGCCTATGCGGCAGGCGCGGTCGCAACGTGCCTGGCGCTGGGGGGGGCGCTGGTGGCGCTCAGGGCGGGCGGCTCGGCGGCAGGTTGGGCGTTCCAGCTTCAGGATCCGCGTATCATCCTGCTGCTGCTGCTGCTCGTGACGGCCATTGCCCTCAATCTGGCGGGCCTGTTCGAGCTGCGGAATATCGGCGCGGGCAGCGAGCTTGCGGCGCAGGGCGGCGCAGCGGGGTCCTTCTGGACCGGCGCGCTTGCCGCCTTCGTGGCAACGCCCTGCACGGGTCCCTTCATGGGGGCGGCGCTTGGCGCGGCGCTGGTTCTGCCCGTGGCGGCTGCGCTCGCGATTTTTGCCGGACTGGGCATTGGCCTAGCGCTTCCTTTCCTGTTGATCGCCTTCCTGCCGCCGCTTCGCAGCCGCTTGCCCAAGCCGGGGGCATGGATGGAGACGCTCCGGCGCGTCCTGTCGGTACCGATGTTCGCGACGGCGCTCGCTCTTCTCTGGCTGCTAGGCCGTCAGACGGGAACAGCCGGAATGACGGCTGGCATGGGGATGACCCTGGCGGCCGGCCTGCTGCTCTGGTGGCTCGGCGCCCGCCAGCGGCGGGGGGTCCGCCGGAGCCCCGTTTTTGCGGCTGCCGTCCTCATCGTCCTTGCAATAGGCGTCGTTGCATTGCCCAGGCATCAGAGCAGCGCGGCGGCGCCTGTCCCGCAAGCATCCAATGCCTTTGATGAGGCCAGGCTCAACAAATTGCGCGCTGAAGGACGGCCCGTCTTTCTCTATTTCACCGCCGACTGGTGTATCACCTGCAAGGCGAATGAGGCGGCCGCCATTCACCGGCAGGAGGTGGCGGATGCGTTCCGGAAGGCGGGGGTGCAGGTCATGGTCGGCGACTGGACCAATGGCGATGCCGGGATCGGCCGCTTCCTTGAACGGCACGGCCGGTCGGGCGTGCCGCTCTACCTCTGGTATGCGCCGGGAAAAGATCCGCAGGTCCTGCCCCAGATACTGACGCCCTCGCTGCTCGTGAACCTCGCACGCTGAGCGATGGCCAAGCAACGCGCCGATCAGATGCTGGTGGACCGGGGGCTGGTTGAAAGCCGCGCCCGGGCACAGGCGATGATCCTTGCGGGCCTGGTCTATTCCGGCGACCGCAAGATTGAAAAGGCAGGGCAGCAACTTCCGGAGGACGCGCCGCTCGCACTCAAGGGGCGGGATCATCCCTGGGTGTCACGCGGCGGCATAAAGCTCGCCCATGCTCTGGACCGGCTGCAATGGGACGTGACGGGCGCAGTTGCGATGGATGTGGGCAGCTCGACTGGCGGGTTCACGGACGTACTGCTTACCAAGGGCGCGGCGCGGGTTTACGCCGTCGACAGTGGTACCAACCAGCTCGCCTGGAAGCTGAGGCAGGACCCGCGCGTCATCGTTCATGAACAGACCAGTGCGCGCATTCTGACGAAGGACCATATTCCTGAACCGGTAGACCTTATCGTCTGCGATGCGAGCTTCATTTCACTTGCCAAGGTCCTTGAACGGCCTTTGAGCTTTGCTGCCCCAGGGGCGCGGCTTGTCGCGCTCATCAAGCCGCAATTCGAGGCTGGCCGGGCGGAAGTGGGCAAGGGAGGCGTGGTCCGTGATCCTGCGGTCCATGCCCGTGTGTGCGCCGAGGTGAGCGACTGGCTGACCCAGCAGGGCTGGCAAGTGGCCGGCATATTGGAAAGCCCCATCACCGGTCCTGAAGGCAATGTCGAGTTCCTGATCACCGCCACGGCTCCTGCCGGACAAGCGTGAAAACCCACTTCTCGCCCGTTCGGGCTGAGCTTGTCGAAGCCCAGTCCTTTTCTTCCAAAAGAAGAGCCCTTCGACAGGCTCAGGGCAAACGGTCCTGACTGTACCCGCGCTGGCCTAATTGTTCGGAATATTTCAGTCCCTTGGGCAATTGCCAACTTTGCCGGACTAGGTCATTGTCGAATTGTGCTGGACCACAATGCGCAGCTTATTTGACAAAACAGGAACCTTTTGGGGGAACGGGGCCGATGAATCAGATTGCATCCAGATCGCAGCTTCGCATATCCTATCTGCGCTGGGCGTTGTTTACGGTGCCCCTTGTGCTTCTTCTTGGTATCGGATCGGGCCGCATGGCGGGCAGCGGCTATGGCAATCGCTGGTTCGCGGCGCTCGAAAAGCCGGAGCTGATGCCCGCATCCTGGGTCTTCGGTCTGGTGTGGCCCCTGCTTTACCTGCTGCTGGGTCTGGCCTTGGCGCTGATCCTGCACGCACGGGGTGCACGGTTCCGCTGGTGGGCGATTGGCCTGTTTCTGGTGCTGCTGCTCATGGTCTTTGTCTGGCCGGTATTGTTTTTTGCCGCGCACCAAATCACGGCGGCGCTTTATCTGATCGGCGCGATCTTCGGGTTCAGCATCATCACGATCCTGCTCCTCGCACGAATCCGCCCAACGGCGGCGCTTCTCATGCTGCCCTTCCTGCTGTGGATCGCCTTTGCGGCCTATCTCAACTATGAAATCCTGCGGCTCAACCCTGATGCCGAAAGCCTTGTTGCACCGGCTGTGCGTACCCAGATATAGGGGCAGCCCTTCTCCAGTGCACTGAGGCCGGACATGCAAACTGAAAACCGATTTTTCGACGATCTCGCCAAGCTGATCAATGGCGCCGCCGGCACTCTGGCAGGGATGACGCGAGAGGCGGAAACCGCTGCTCGGGAGCGGGCCAAGGAATGGATCGGCGGGCTTGATTTTGTCAGCCGTGACGAATTTGAGGCGGTCAAGGAGATGGCCGCAAAAGCGCGCGAGGAGGCTGATGCCCTGAGAGCGCGGCTGGACGCATTGGAGGCCAAAGCGGCAAAGAAGCCGCCGCAAGCCAAGGCTCCCTGAGCGGCCCGGATCGCGGCGCCGTGGCCGGTTGCCCACAGTTTATCCACCATGTGTCCACAGATTGATTCACAGAAATCCGGCCTGATCTGTGCATCCGGCTGCAACACTGCTAATGTCCTGCCACGGCAGGCGGGAAGAAAGTTACGATGGAAGGCGATGAATTTGAAAGCGGGCGGGATGAAGCCGCTCCGATCGATATGCTCGCCGCTTTTTTCGAGGCGCATGGCTGGTCCTTCGAACATGTGAGCGAGGAAGAGATTGTCGCCACGACGCAGGGTAGCTGGGCGCAATATGAGCTTAGGGCGATCTGGCGGGAACAGGACCAGGTGCTGCAACTGCTGGCGCTTCCCGACATTCGCGTGCCGGAGGAGAAGCGGCCCGCCATTTATGAGACGCTGGGGCTCATCAACGAACAGCTATGGCTCGGCCATTTCGAACTTTGGTCGAACAGCGGCATGGTGCTGTTCCGCAATGGCGCCCTGCTGGGCTCGGGTGAGACGCTGAGCCTGGAGCAGGCGCAGACGCTGGTCGAAACGGCGCTTGATGAATGTGAGCGTTTCTATCCGGTTTTCCAGTTCGTCCTTTGGGGAGGCAAAACGCCCCGCGACGCAATCTCCGCCTCGCTCATCGAAACGCGCGGCGAGGCCTGACCTCCTCTCATGGCAGCCTTTAGCTTTCCCGAAAGCCTGTTCCTTGCCGGTTGCGGCAATATGGCGGGCCAGATGCTTGCCCGCTGGCTAGGGAGCGGCCTCGATCCTGACCGCGTGACTGTTTACCGGCCGAGTGGCCGGGAAGTTGCTGGTGGCGTCAGGGTGATGTCTGAATGGCCGTCCAGCTTGCCCGATGGCACAGTGATTCTGCTCGGCATGAAGCCCTATCAACTCGCCGATGTGGCTCCGCATGTGGCTGCGATGGCGGGCAAGGATTTGCGGCTGATTTCCATCCTCGCCGGGGTCAAGCTGCAGAGCCTTCGCGGCCATTTCCCGGCCCTTGCGGATATTGTGCGCGTCATGCCCAATACGCCTGTCGGGGTGGGGCAGGGGGTCTGTGCGCTTTATGCCGACGAGACGACAAGCACTGAAGCACGGCAGGAGGCCCAGGCGCTGATGCAGCCGTTGGGGCTTGCCGAGTGGATCGACGACGAAGCGCAGTTCAATCTGGTGACGGCCCTGTCCGGCTGCGGCCCGGCCTATCTGTTCCGCTTCATCGATGCTCTGGCGGGAGCGGCGGCGCGGCTTGGGCTGCCTCCGGAACAAGCTGAAAGACTGGCACTGGCGACGGTGCAGGGTGCAGCAACCCTGGCGGTCGAGGCGGGCGAGTCCCCGGCAGCGCTGGCGGACCGGGTCGCGAGCCCCGGCGGTATGACGCGGCAGGGCATGAATGTGCTCGATGAGGGCGACCGGCTGCTGGAATTGCTCACGGACACGCTGTGTGCGGCGCGCGATCGCGGAGAGGAAATGGCGCGCGAAGCGGAGAAATAAAGAAATCTCGCCATTCCCGCGAAAGCGGGAACCCATTTACTCTTTGCACGCAAGGTCACAAGTTGAGGTGAATTGGGTCCCGCTTACGCGGGGATGACCGACATTTGGGTTAGAGCGCCCTGCGTTTAATCTGACGCGGGCGCGCGCTCTAATTCTTTGTTGTCGCATCATTTTTCGCGCAAAACCGGTTCCCACTTTTGCGCAGAATGCTCCAAATTTCAATCTTCAGCATTGCGTCAGGCAACGCCCTCGGTATCCAGCGCATAGCCCGCCGAACGCACTGTGCGGATGATGTCCCGTGCGCCGTTGACATTGATCGCCTTGCGCAGCCGCCGGATGTGCACGTCGACGGTGCGCAACTCGATATCGCTATCCTGGCCCCAGACGCTGTCAAGCAGCCGCTCGCGGGAGAAGACCCAGCCCGGATGCTCCAGGAAGTGCTTCAGCAGCCGGAACTCCGTTGGTCCCAGGGGAACCATGCTGCCGCTCCGGCGGACCTTGTGGCCGACCGTGTCCATTTCGATATCGGCAAAGCTCAGGGTCTCGCCGGCAAGAGCCGGGCGCACACGGCGCAGCACCGCGCCGACGCGGGCGACGAGTTCGCGGGGCGAGAAGGGCTTCGTCACATAATCGTCCGCGCCCGTTTCCAGACCCCGAACGCGATCTTCCTCTTCGCCGCGCGCGGTCAGCATGATGATGGGCACATTCGCGGTCGCCGTCATCCGGCGCAGGCGGCGGCATACCTCGATGCCGGACAGGCTTTCCACCATCCAGTCGAGCAGCACGATGTCAGGCGTGTCTTCCTGCGCGAGGAGCAAGGCCTCCTCGCCGTCAACGGTATGGGAAACCTCGAAATCTTCCCTCTTGAAATGCCAGATCAGCAATTCCGCCAGTGCGGCGTCGTCTTCCACCAGCAGCATCTTGGCACGTGCCATTTCGCTTATTCTCCGTGCGGTTCGGTCGGATGCTCGCCGCGTTCGCGTTCTGGCGGATGCCGTCCCGTCGCGGCGAAATAAACCATTTCGGCGATATTGGTCGCATGGTCGCCGATGCGCTCGATATTCTTGGCGATGAAGAGCAGGTGCGCGGATTCGGAAATATGCCGCGGATTTTCCATCATATAGGTGACGAGCGTGCGGAAGATGCTGTTGTAGAAATCATCAACCACCTTGTCGCGGCTGCAAACCGCGGTGGCGAGATCGGCATCGCGCGCCGCAAAGGCGTTCAGGACGTCGTGCACCATTTCGCCAGCAACCTGCCCCATGGCGGGTAGCAGCGTGGTCGGCTTGATGCTGTTGCCTTCGGCTGCAACAAGCGGCACGCGCTTTGCGATATTCTTGGCATAGTCGCCGATCCGTTCGACCACGCCGACGATCTTCAGTGCGGCCACAACCTCCCGCAGATCGTCCGCCATGGGTGCGCGAAGCGCGATGGTCTGGACCACCAGCTTTTCGATCTCCGCCTCAAGCTCGTCGATCTTGTGATCATTTTCGACGACATGGGCTGCCAACTCAAGATCCCTGCGGGTGAGCGCAGTCATCGCCTCGCTGATGGCCGCTTCGGCGCGGCCCCCCATTTCGGAAATCAGTCCACGAAGGCGGTCGATATCCTCGTCAAACGCCTTGAGCGTATGTTCGCTGCCAAGGGCCATATCTTTTGCTCCTTCTCTTCCGCCTCAGCCGTAGCGGCCGGTGATATAGTCCTTCGTCCGTTCCTGACGAGGATTGGTGAAGATGTCGGATGTTACGCCATATT
This sequence comes from Rhizorhapis sp., assembly GCF_035276005.1. Lineage (NCBI taxonomy): Bacteria > Pseudomonadati > Pseudomonadota > Alphaproteobacteria > Sphingomonadales > Sphingomonadaceae > Rhizorhapis > Rhizorhapis sp. The sequence continues at coordinate 14,066 of NZ_DATEMB010000030.1, read as the reverse complement.
CGACAAGAGTTCCTAAATGGAAGAATGCCGTCCGCTGGGAAACACGTGCAGCCTGCTGCATATTATGGGTGACGATCACGATCGCGTAATTGCCGCGCAGTTCATGGATAAGCTCTTCGATCTTGGCGGTCGCGATCGGGTCAAGTGCCGAGCAGGGCTCGTCCATCAGGATGACTTCCGGTTCCACCGCAATTGCGCGGCCGATGCACAGGCGCTGCTGCTGCCCGCCGGAAAGGGCGGTGCCGCTGTCGTGCAAGCGGTCCTTCACCTCTTCCCACAACCCCGCGCGGCGCAGCGACCGTTCGACGATGCTGTCCATCTCTGCCTTTGACCCGGCCAAGCCGTGAATCCTGGGACCGTAAGCGATATTCTCATAGATCGACTTCGGGAAAGGATTGGGCTTCTGGAATACCATGCCGACCCGCGCACGCAACTGCACCACGTCCATGGTCGAGGCGTAGATGTCTTCGCCGTCCAGCGTGATCTCGCCGTCCACCCGGGCGCTGGCAACGGTGTCGTTCATGCGATTGAGCGTCCGAAGGAAGGTCGACTTCCCGCAGCCCGAAGGACCGATGAAAGCGGTCACATTCTCCATATCGACATCGATGGAGACATTATTGATCGCCTGCTTCTCGCCATAGAAGACGTTCACATTGCGGGCGGTCATCTTCGGGTTTTGGAGCACGGCGGCTTCCTTGGGTTGGATCATGGCGGTCATGTTTACCAGCGCTTCTCGAACTTGTTGCGGAGATAGATGGCGAGGCCGTTCATCGCGAGCAGGAAAATGAGCAGGACGATGATGGCGGCAGAAGTTTTTTCCACGAAGCCCTTGCTGACTTCATCGGACCAGAGGAAGATCTGCACGGGCAGAACGGTGGCGGGGTCAGCGATCCCTCCTGGCGGCGTCGCGATAAAGGCGCGCATGCCGATCATGAGCAACGGCGCGGTTTCGCCCAGCGCGCGGGCCATGCCGATGATGGTACCGGTCAGGATGCCGGGCAGCGCCAGCGGCAGAACATGATGGAACACGACTTGCACTGGTGAAGCACCGATGCCTAGGGCGGCGTCGCGGATGGAGGGCGGCACCGACTTGATCGCGTTGCGCCCTGCAATCACGATGACGGGCATGGTCATCAGCGCCAGCGTCAGGCCGCCCACCAGAGCTGCAGAGCGGGGCAGGTGCATGATGTTGAGGAAGATGGCGAGGCCCAGCAGTCCGAAGATGATGGAGGGGACCGCTGCGAGATTGTTGATCGAAACCTCGATCAGGTCGGTCCAGCGGTTCCGGGGTGCATATTCCTCGAGATAAAGGGCGGCGAGCACGCCGATCGGGAAGCTCAGCACCAGCGTCACGAACATGGTGAGGAGCGAACCCTTAAGCGCTCCCCAGATGCCGACCTGGGTTGGATCGGTCGCATCGCTTTCCGTAAGGAAACCGCTATTGAAACCGGTGGAGACAATGCCCTGTGCCTTCATCCTGGCATAGGCCGCCTCGGCATCCGCACTTGCCTCGCCCTTCGCGGCCCGATCGATCGCGGTGGCGGCGGGTACGGCAATGATCGCCTTCTGGTTCAGCAGGGTTGGATCCGCCTTGATCGCCTCCCGCAGGCTGAGCCAGCTATTGGGCGAAATGAGATCTTCCGCGTCCGGGCCAAGCGCGGCCTCCGCCGCCTGCGCGACCACGGCGGGGAGATTTGCGCTCGATAGCACCCTGTCGGCATTGCCGTCCTTCAGCATCGCCGGGTCCACCATGACGGGGGCCGACCGGAAATCGATGGGCAGGTTGACCGTCGTCTGCGTGAAACCGCGGGCGCCGTTTCCGATCATCGTAATGAGCAGGAAGGCGAGAAAGCCAGCGGAAAGCAGAATAGCAAGCAGCCCCAGCAGCTTGAAGCGCCGCTCCGCTGCATAGCGCCTGCGGATGCGCTGCTGCATCCTCTGCGCCTTCCAGTCGGTCGGCGCGCGGGCGGTGCTGACGAGGCCGAGGGAGGCGTTCTTCAATGCCATGTCAGTCATAGGCCTCCCGGTATTTCTTGACGACGCGCAAGGCGACGATGTTGAGGAGCAATGTCACGGCGAACAGCACCAGTCCGAGCGCAAAGGCAGCGAGCGTCTTGGGGCTGTCAAATTCCTGGTCGCCCGTCAGCAACTGCACGATCTGCGTGGTGACGGTGGTGACGCTGGCGAAAGGATTGGCGGTGAGGTTCGCGGCAAGACCAGCCGCCATCACCACGATCATTGTCTCGCCGATGGCCCGGCTGACGGCCAGCAGCACGCCGCCCACCACCCCAGGAAGGGCGGCGGGGATCAGCACGCGCTTGATCGTTTCGCTGGTCGTCGCCCCCATGGCGAGGCTGCCGTCGCGCATCGATTGCGGCACGGCGGCGATGCTGTCGTCCGCCATCGAGCTTACGAAGGGGATGATCATCACGCCCATCACCAGACCGGCCGCGAGAGCGGATTCCGATGAAGCGTTGCTGATGCCGATCGCGACCGCCAGGTCGCGCAGCGCCGGAGCCATGGTCAGCGCAGCGAAATAGCCGTAAACGACCGTCGGGACACCAGCGAGGGTCTCCAGGATCGGCTTCATCCATTTGCGGACCTGGGGTCTTGCATATTGGGTCAGATAAATGGCGCTCATCAGGCCGAGTGGAATGGCAACGATCATCGCGATGATGGCGCCGATGAAGATGGTGCCCCAGAAAAGCGGTATAGCGCCAAAAGCGTTTTCATGGCCAAAGCCCATTGCCGCCGATTGCGGGCTCCAATTGGCCCCGAAAAGGAAATTGATGGGCGACACCATGCTGAAGAAGCGCGCGGATTCGAACAGCAGGGAGGCAACGATCCCCACCGTGGTCACAATGGCAATGAGCGAGGCCAGCAGAAGCGACAGCATGACAAGCCGTTCCACGCGCGTCCGGGCGCGGAAGTCCGGGCGTACCCTGGTGAAGGCATAGGCGCCGCTCGCAAAAGCGAGCATCAAGGCCAGGAAAACGCCGGCCGAACTGTAGCGGGACTGCGCCTCCTCATAGAGCGGCACGAATTTCTGGGCCAACGGATTGAAGGCATTGGCCTGTTCTCCCATAGCGATATTGCGCGCTTCAGAAAGAATGGCTCCGCGCGAAAAGGCATCTTCCGGCAATTCCGTCGCGGCGGGATTGTCGAGCACCGCCTGCGTTACCAGGCCGGGCGAGACGTTGCTCCAGACCGTAAGAAACAGCAGCGCAGGCAGCGTGGTCCACAGCGCCACATACCAGCCATGATAGTTGGGCAGGCTGTGAAGACGCCGGGTTCCCCCGGAGCGGAGGCGGACGGCCTTCGCACGTGCGCTGACCCAGGCGATGACGCCAAGGCCGATAACCAGCAACAAGATCGCAGCGCCGTTCACGGCTCAATACCCCCAAGGCAAATAAGATCTTCTCTGTCCGGCGCGCCCGCCCCTATGGGCGGGCAGGCGCACCGGCGGGCGGCAGTTACTTCAGGTCCGCCCCATTGAGAAGGGTGAGATTCTTTGCGATCTCGGCATTGGTCTTGCGCACCGCTTCTGGAGCCGCAATCAGGCCGCGCTTTACCAGATAGCCGTCAGGACCCCAGGCATTGGCGAACTCGGCCATATATTCCTTGAGACCCGGAATGGCGGTCACATGGGCCTTCTTCACATAGATGTAGAGAGGGCGCGCACCCGGATATTTGCCATCAGCGATGTTCTGATAGGTGGGCTCGACGTCATTCAGCGGAATGCCGTGAAGGCTGTTCAGATTTTCCTCAAGGAAGCTGTAGCCGAAGATGCCGACTGCGTCCGGATTGGCGCCAAGCTTCTGGACGATCAGATTGTCGTTCTCGCCCGAATCGACATATTTGCCGTCCTCGCGCACCTTCGTGCAGACTTCCTTATATTTGTCCTCGTTGCTGTCCTTAAGCTTTTCCATGGCGGGATCGCTCTTGCAGCCCTTTTCGAGGATCAGCTCGGCAAAGGCGTCGCGCGTGCCGGACGTGGACGGCGGACCGAAAACGGAAATCGTCGTGGCGGGGAGCGACGGATCGACGTCGGACCATTTCTCCGCCTTCTGTTCCTTGCCATAGGGGGTGGCGGCCAGCGCCTCATAAATCTGCTTGGGCGTCAGCTTGAACTTCGGGCTCTTATTGGATTCGGCAAAGGCAAGGCCGTCAATGCCAACCTGGACCTCGACGATATCCTTGACGCCATTCTTCTGGCACATTTCGAATTCGGAAGCCTTCATCCGGCGGGAAGCGTTTTCAATATCGGGATGGCCAGCACCCACGCCCGCGCAAAACAGCTTGATGCCAGCGCCCGTGCCGGTCGATTCGATGATCGGCGACTTCATGCCGGGATTGTTGTTGACGAACTGTTCGGCGACAGCGGTCGCGAATGGGAACACGGTGGACGAGCCAACGGCGCGAATCTGGTCACGTGCGCCTCCGGCGTCGCCGCCCCCAGCCTGATCCTGACAAGCCGCCAGCGCGAGCGCTGAAACAGCCAGAATTGCGATATTCTTGATCATCATGCCTCCATAAACCGGCTTATTGCCCCTTCGAATGCGGAGCCGCGCTAGCAGCGATTCATTGGCGCAATGTGACAGTTCAGTTTCAGTTTGATGACAATGCATCAGTTTCGGCTGCCGCGCCCTTCGGATCGGCGGGCGGCAGGTGGATCGAGATCGTCGTTCCCTTGCCGAGCGTGCTGCTGATATCCATCCGGCCGCGATGGCGCTCGACAATATGCTTGACGATCGCAAGGCCAAGTCCGGTTCCTCCCATCGCCCGGCTGCGGCCGGAATCGACGCGGTAAAAGCGCTCGGTCAGGCGTGGAATATGGTCAGGGTGAATGCCTTCGCTTTCATCGCTGACCGATAGGGTGACCATTGATCCCGAACCCCGCGCCAGACTGATCGTGATCGGCGTGTCCGGGCGTCCATATTTGGCGGAGTTGCTGACCAGATTGTGGAGCAATTGGGAAAGCTGGGCGCTGTCGCCATTGATGGAGGGCAAGCCGGGTTCGACACGGCTCGTCACATCCTGGCCCCGCTTGCCATGGCGTTCGTGAAATATCTGTTCGACCTCCCTTACCAGATCGCCAAGATCGACCGGGCTGTCGGGGAGCTCATATTTTTCGGCTTCAATGCGCGACAACGACATGAGATCGTCCACCAGCCGCTGCATCCGCCGCGCCTCGTCGAACATGATCTTCAGGAACCGGTCCCGCAATTCCTGGTCGCCGCCCGCATTGGGATCGCCGAGCGTTTCGATGAAGCCCAATATGGCCGCAAGCGGCGTGCGCAGTTCATGACTTGCATTGGCGACAAAATCGACGCGCATCCGCTCTGCGGCGTGGCTTCCGGTGCGGTCGATCAGATGTACGATGATTCGCCGCTTGGAAAGCAGCGCGGTGCGCATTTCCCAGCGCTGTTCCCGTTGGCCAAGGCCGACCAGGCTGATCGACCCGCCCGTCGCGGCCGCCTCCGGATTGGTCAGCCGCTCGGCCGCTGCAGGGTGACGGATGGCGATGCGCACATCCTCCCCCACAATGTGCCTTCCCAGGAGCCGGAGCGCCGTCCGGTTCGCGCGCACCACCTTTTCATTCGCCACGATCAGCAGCGGCTCAATGATCCCCTCCATCGCTGCATCGAAATCGGGGTTATCGAACAGGTCCGGCTGCGGCTGCGGCTCGCGTGGGGCCGAGCTCATGGGGTAGGGCTGGCGGTCGATCATGATCGTCAGCGCGAACAGGCCCGCCACGACCGCTATAAGTGCGGTCTGCCAGCTTCCACCAAAGATGAGCGATCCCGTCGCCCCGATCAATATGATGAAGAGGGCAGCCGTGAACTGAAGGGCGGACGTACGATTCATACTATCGAACTAGAATATTTTCGTTGCGGCTGCGATGAAATTGCAAATCCGCAGGCCAATTTACGCTTCTGTAAGGCAAATCGCGCAAAAGAGCGGCATGAAAGAGGTGAACGAACATCAGCCTCAGCCCCAGGGGCTCGACAGGGCCGCGCAGTCGCGCCGGCAGGTGCTTGCGCTTGGCGCGGTCGCTACCTCGGCGATCGTATCGATTCGTCCCGCACTGGCTCAGTCTGCGGCGTCGGTGATGAATTGCGAAATTCCAGTCCCCGATCTGGCGCGCTCTGGCCAATATATCGCGCCTGACGGTCAGCTTGTGTCGCCTGACACGCCGGGCGCCGTTCCACCCGCCGGCCGTCCCTTCAAGGGCGGGGAAGTGAAGGCCGCCATGAGCGGCGGAACGCTTCCCGGCACCAGCTATGAGCAAAACCAGGCCTATATGAACTATATTCGCCGCCTGCAGGCGGGGAATAGCGGCTTTACCTGCTACGCATCGCTGCAGATGCCCCGCTGAGCCGTGGCGCAGGTCCAGTATAGGGGGGAGGCGGCGGCCGATCTCATCATAAAGCCACTGGATGAGCTTCGCCTTGTCTATCAGCGGCGGTCCGGGACCACCCATGTTGTACTTTCACCGGTTCCGGAAATTCTTGAGGCGATGAATGGTGACGCCCTGACCGCCGATGAGGTTCTTGAGCGCCTGTCGGCCCATTATGACCTTGGGTCAGCCGAGGAGGCGCTTGCGGTCATAGAGGCGCGGCTTGAAGAGATGGCGGCGCTGGGCCTTGCGGAGCGGCTGTGATGTACAGCCTTTCCCTCGCCATCGGTCCTGCTTCCTTCCGTATCGGTTCGGTCTGGAAGGAGCCAATCCTTGAGCTGCAGCGGCTTTACGCCGCCTATCCCGCGCCCCGCGACGGGATCGCCGATTTCACCGTCCGGCTTGAGCCCGAAAAGCCGTGGCGGAAATGGCTGCGGCCGTCCGTTCGCATCGGCGGAGATTATATGCTGCCCGATGCGGCTCCGCTCCCGCTGGAGCAGGCAATTCTTGCGGCGGAAATGGGCATGAACCTCCAAATGGCGCTTGGCTGGCGGCGGCATGTGTTGCTGCATGCTTCCTGTGTGGAGCGGGGCGGGCGGGCGCTGGTGATGACCGGAGCCTCGGGCTCAGGCAAGTCCACGCTTGCCGCCATGCTTGGGGAGCGCGGCTGGCGGCTGATGGGAGACGAATTCGCCCTGCTCGATCTGGAAAGCGGGGAAATTTTTGCCTTTCCCCGTCTCATATCGCTCAAAAACGGCGCCATCAAAGTGCTGGAGGGTGAAGCGGGAACGGACCGCTTCGGACCCTTGCTTGCCGGCACGCCCAAGGGCGACATCCGCCATCTCGTGCCCCGCCAAGATGCCATCGGCCGGATGACGGAGGGCGCCCCTCCCGCCACGCTGCTCTTTCCCCGCTTCGGCCATGCGGCCGCTGTCCGGCCCATGACCAGGAGCGAAACTTTCGTTCGCCTGACACAGGCTTCCACCAATTATGTTGCGCTAGGAGAGGCTGCATTTGTCGCGCTTTCCCGCTTTGTCGATAGCGTGCCCGCACATGCCATCGACTATGAATCGGGCAAGCAAGCCGTGGAGTTGGTGGAACGGCTTTGGGCGGAGGGGGCATGAACGCTCTCCTCCTCGCCAAAGCCTTGCGCGATCCAGGTTCCGTGCTTTCGCTGGGCAGCGGGCAGTGGAATGCCCTCATCGCCATGGCCCGTGCGGAACAGCTTATCGGAACGCTGGCCCATCGGCTCGCCGGACTGCCGCTGCCTTCGGCGGCGGAACGGCTTCTCAAGGATGCCAGGGAGCAGGCCGTCTTTGTCCGGCGGCAAGCCTTGTGGGAAGCCGAGCGGGCGCGCGTGGCCCTCAACGGATTGGGTATCCCTGTCATATTGCTCAAGGGCACGGCCTATGCCGCGGCCGGGCTGAAGGCGGGAGTGGGCCGCTCGATCGGCGACCTCGACATATTGGTGCCGCGCCAGGCCCTTCCCGGCGTGGAACGGGCATTGCTGGCGTCGGGCTGGGAATGGGTGAAGCCGGACCCTTATGACGATCAATATTATCGCCGCTGGATGCATGAGCTGCCCCCGCTGATCCACCGTGAGCGCGATCGCATGATCGACGTGCATCACACCATCTTGCCGCTCACTGCCCGGCAGCGTCCCGATGCGGCCGCCCTGATTGGGGACTGCGTGGCTCTTGGGCATGGTCTTTTCATATTGTCGCCGGAAGACCGGGTGCTGCATTGTGTGGCGCACCTGCTGGCGGACGGCGATCTGGCGGGCGGATTAAGGAACCTGTGGGACCTCCACTGCCTGCTGGAGGAATATGAGGGTGACCAGCAGCGGCTGCGGGCAAGGGCCCGAATGCACGGCCTCGCCCCGCATCTGGCGCGGGGACAGAGGCTTGCGGCTTTTCTGTTCGGCGGCGGCGGCGCGCCCGTGCGTCTTTCCGACAGGCCCTATGTCGCGCGGCTGCTGGCGCGCGATGAATGGGGGCGGGAAACGCGGCCTTTTACAAGGCTTGCTTTCTACATCCGCTCCCACTGGTTGCGCATGCCGCCGCTCATGCTGGCGCGTCATTTGTGGATCAAGTCAGGGTCCCGCACGTTGACCGGCCAGAGGACATCGCATGATGGCCGACCGGGACTCCAGCCGCGCGAAGAAAGAACGGCCCCATAATCTGGAGGTCGAGAATGAAAATCTACGGCCCCCCGCCAAGGCAGGCGAACGGCCGCGCCCCGCAACCGAGCCTCTCGGCTCGGAGGAATCGACAAGGTCGGATGAGTTGCTCAATGACCGGGCTCAGGCGGCGTTGATCTGATCTGGGTATTTTCAGGGTCTGGCGGAGCGGGAGGGGATCGTGAGATTGAATTAGTGAACTGAAATTACTGTATAAAATAAATTCCAGTTCTCCAACCCCACACTCGACCCCACAGTAACCGATATTACGGTCAGCGGCCACGGCTACGTAGTGCGATCGCACCACCTTCAACCGTTGCGATCCGTCGCCATGGTGCGGCAGGGTCTCCATGACGGTATCCCGGAGCCAGCGGTTGCCGGGATCGGCATCCATGCGGGGATGCCACATCGCCGACACAACGATCTCGGGAGTACGGATAGGGAGGTCAGGCCGGGAGGCCTGATCGGCGTGATATCGTCGGCCCAGGGCAGCATCAGCGACAACATGAATGGCAGGCATGAGGTCTATCGCTCGAGCAAATCCGCGCTGAACCAACTCATGCGCAGTTATGCCGCCCGCCATGCCGATGACGGCCGCGCATTGCTGCTAATGGCGCCTGGCTGGATACGAACGGATCTCGGCGGCCCGAAGGCGCCGTTCAGTGTCGAGGAGAGCATACCGAAGGTGGTCGATGTCCTGATCTCGAAGCACGGCAGGCCGGGCCTCGAATATCTCGACCGGGATGGCAACACCGTCCGGTGGTGACCGAGTGCGCGAAGGCCAGTCGATCGAGCCAGCGCTTCAACATCAGCCGGCAATTTATGCCATATTAGCATTCCTCAGGTGCGATGCACGACCTAGATCTGATTGCCAGAAAGCTATATCGAGCGAGTTGGGACGCTTCCCGAGTAGTCATAAAAACCCCGCCCCACCTTCTGCCCCAGCCAACCGGCCCCAACAAACTTGATCAAGATCGGCGCCGGGCGATATTTCGGATCACCCGTTGCCTCCTGCAATACCCGCATGATCTCCAGGCAGGTGTCGAGCCCGATAAAGTCGGCCAATCGCAGCGGGCCCATGGGGTGATTGAGTCCCAGAACGCAGGCCTTGTCGATATCCGGTGTACTGGCGGTCCCCTGACCGAGCACAAATGCGGCTTCGTTGATCATTGGCAGGAGGATGCGGTTTACGATGAAGCCCGGTTCGTCCTGGGAAAGAATGGGCTGTTTCCGCAGTGTTTTTGCAAACCGAACGACGCTCTCCACAGTGCCCTCGCTTGTCGTCATTCCAGGAATGATCTCGACCAGCCCCATGACCGGGACCGGGTTGAAGAAATGCAGACCGATGAAGCGACTGGGATCGCTCGAATGTGCGGCAAGACGGGTGATCGGGATTGAGCTCGTATTGGAGGCCAGGATTGCCAGATCGCTCAGGAGTGGTGCCACCTGCCTGAATATAGAGACTTTGATGGCTTCGCGCTCCGTTGCCGCTTCGATCACAAGCGAAGCTTCGCGGAACGCATCGTAGCCAGCAACAGGCGTTATCCTGCCTTCGATATCCTGCACGGACACATCCTCAAGCTTTCCGCGTTCATCGAGACGCCGCAAGTCGGCGGAAATTGTCGCCTTTGCAGCTTCAGCACGTTCGATATCGAGATCCGACAGCAGCACGCAATAGCCATGCTGCGCGGCTGCTTGAGTAATCCCGGCACCCATTTGTCCGGCCCCAATCACACCGATTACCTGCACCAGAACCCTCCATGCAACGCGCGGCCCATTCGAACCGCTGATTCGAGCGCTAGGCGCGACTGGCGCTTGATCGAATCAGATTTTATGCTAACGATAGCATCAAGAGGCAGCGTGTAAACAACCTCGAATCTACGGCGATAGTGAGTGCGGAAATAGCCGCACCGTTAAGCAGGAGACAGCTATGTCCGGAGATCAGATCGATGCGGAGTTGCCGGAAGTAGTTCCGGTACCCCGAAGCGCTACTCGTCCGGGCTCATCGCCTTTCACTGGATCTCGGCGCTGATCGTGATCGTATTGATCGGGACGGGTTGGTGGATGTTGGAATTGATCCGTGACCCTCTGCGGATGAAATCCGCGTTCCCGATATTCCAGTTCCATAATTCGCTTGGCGTGCTGGTCTTTGCCATCACGCTCGCACGCATTGCGCTCAGACTCCGACGCAAGGCGCCCAGCTTGCTCGCCGGCATGCCCGGCTGGGAACGACTGACCGCCTTCGTTGCGCAGGCCACCTTCTACCTGCTTCTTGTCATCATACCGGTGACGGGCTGGTTGTATATTTCGACCGAATGGGCGGAGTCATTGGACAAGGAATTCAAGGCGCCCACACTCCTTTTCGGACAGTTCGCAATACCCTATGCGAGCGCAATCGCAGAAGCAGAGGCGGGAGTCCGGCGAACTCTGTCGCTTCATCTGAGCGGCGCCCATGCTTGGCTGACTTATGGACTCTTCGCGCTGATCGTCCTTCACTCCGCCGCCGCCGCCGCCGCCTTCAAGCACTATCTTGTTAACAAGGACAATGTGCTTTCGCACGTAATCCCGGCAGCCGTGCGGCATCAATCCGGGTCAGAAACGGATTCCCCTCAGTTCATGTCCGGCCTGACCAGCTCGAAGGTTTGGCTGATCGCCGGTTTGATTGTTTGTCGTGTTGGGAGCGCTTGGCGGGACGCAAAACCCAGCCCTGCCACCAGTTACAACTGCAGGTCCAGTACGGTCAGCGGTGAAATAGCCTCCGTGTCAGTCTGCCGTTGGAAGCCAAGACAGCGCCTCGCCGATCGCGGGCGGGATGTCGGTACGCACAATGAGGACCAGTGCCAAGCGCGCCTCGTGGTCTACGATGTCGCGAAAGAGAAGGTTCTGGAGGTCCAACCTCGCAAGGGACTTGGGGGCAATCGCTATCCCGACCCCGGATGCCGCAAGGCCTGCGGCCGTGATGAAATCGGAGGTTCGCTGGATGGGCGGAAGTGGCGATCCAGCAGTCTTGGCAATGCCTCGGATGATGTCGATCAGGCCAACCTCCTCATGGAATTGGGGCACGATTATCCGATGCGCGGCGATATCGTGCGCGCGCAGCGCGGGAAGTCGGGCCAGGGGATGATCTGGAGCCAGCGCGACCACGACGCCCTCTTCATGGATGGTTCGCGCGAAGACTCCCTCCGGGTAAGTCGGTCTCGGCCTGATGATGCCAATGTCGATCTTGCCTTCATGTACGGCGGATATCTGCTCAGGCGTTTCAAACGAAACCGGCTGCACTTCAATTTCCGGGAGGCACCGGCGAAGCAAGCGGATCAGGTCCGGCAACACGCTCGACATGATTGCGGAGAATACATAGCCGATCCTGATCGGGCCGGCAGCTCCTCTGCCGAATTGGCGACCAAGCCACTCGGTTCGATCAAGCGCCGCAATTCCGTTGCGTGCTTCGGGAAGGAAGAGTTCACCCGAGCGGGTCAGGGCAACCTTGTTCCGCTTGCCGCGCTCTATGAGGCGCGTTCCGATCTGGTCTTCGAGACGTTTGAGCCGCTTGCTCACGACCGATTGGGCAATGCCAAGTCGATCGGCCGCCCGCACGAAATGTTCAAGTTCGGCAACGGCGACGAAGGCGCGCAAGGAATCAGGATCGAGCATCCTCTTTAATCTCATATTGCAATCAAAACAGCAAATAAATGCCATTTAAGAGATCAAAAACCGGAATAGTCTTCGCCGGTCACGACACTGGAGAACATGATGGCTGAGATGGTACGGTACGATTGGGAAGACGCATTGGGCCTCGACGGTCTCCTGACCGAAGACGAACGGATGATTGCCGCGGCGGCCCGGAGCTTCGCGCAGGACCGCTTGCAGCCACGCGTGATCGAGGCATTCGCAACAGAACATACCGATCTCGCGATCTTCGCCGAAATGGGGGAGCAAGGGCTCTTGGGCATTACCCTTCCCGAGACCTATGGCGGCGCAGACGCATCCTATGTGGCGTACGGTCTCGTTGCGCGCGAGGTCGAGAGGGTGGACTCGGGCTATCGCTCGATGATGTCGGTCCAGTCCAGTCTCGTGATGTATCCCATCCATGCTTATGGCTCCGAAGAGCAGCGCATGAAATATCTGCCCAGACTGGCGCGGGGCGAATGGATCGGATGTTTCGGTCTGACGGAGCCCGACGCCGGTTCCGACCCCGGCGGGATGCGAACGCGAGCCGCCAAGGTCGATGGCGGATACGTCCTTTCGGGCAACAAGACATGGATCACGAACGCGCCAATCGCCGATGTTTTCGTGGTGTGGGCCAAATCCGACGCGCATGGGGGCGCCATTCGCGGATTTATCCTTGAAAAGGGAATGGAAGGACTCTCGGCGCCCAAGATCGAGGGCAAGATCAGCCTGCGCGCTTCGATCACCGGCATGATCGACATGGACGACGTGTTCGTGCCCGAGGAGAATCTCCTACCCAACGTCGAGGGCCTCAAGGGACCCTTTGGTTGCCTCAATCGCGCCCGGTACGGGATATCCTGGGGCGCGATGGGGGCGGCCGAGTTCTGCTATGCGGCTGCTCGGCAGTATGGCCTCGACCGCAGGCAGTTCTCGCGGCCGCTGGCGGCGACGCAGCTCTACCAGAAGAAGCTTGCCGACATGGCGACCGAAATCGCCCTGGGCCTGCAGGCGAGCCTGCGCGTCGGCCGCTTGATGGACGAAGGCGCGTTCGCCCCGGAGATGATCTCGCTCATCAAGCGCAACAATTGCGGGAAAGCGCTCGATATCGCCCGCGTCGCCCGCGACATGCACGGCGGCAACGGCATCTCCGAAGAGTTCCAGGTCATCCGCCACATGGTCAATCTCGAAACGGTGAACACTTATGAGGGAACGCACGACGTTCACGCGCTCATCCTCGGCCGCGCGATCACCGGTCTGGCGGCATTCTAGGATGGCCGCGCCGCCGCTCGCCGGCATCAGGGTGGTCGAGTTCGCCCGGATTCTGGCGGGCCCATGGGCGGGCCAGATTCTTGCCGATCTCGGCGCCGAAGTCGTCAAGGTCGAAAGTCCGGCCGGAGACGACACGCGCAAATGGGGTCCGCCATTTGTCGAGAACGCCGACGGCGGCCGCGACGCGGCCTATTTCCATGCGGCAAATCGCGGTAAGCGATCGGCGGTGATCGACTTCGCGACCGAAGCCGGACGGGCGCAGGCGCTGGAGCTGGCGCGGTCCGCCGATGTCGTCATCGAGAATTTCAAGGTCGGGGGGCTGGCGAAGTTCGGTTTGGATTATGCATCGCTGAGCGCGCTCAATCCCGGCCTCGTCTATTGCTCGATCACGGGGTTCGGGCAGGACGGTCCTTACGCCCATCGCGCAGGATATGATTTCATCGTCCAGGGGATGAGCGGGATCATGGACCTGACGGGAGAACCCGACAGTCCGCCGCAGAAGATCGGCGTCGCCTATGCCGACATCCTCACCGGGCTCTATGCCGTCATCGG
>NZ_DATEMB010000029.1:0-32332 GCF_035276005.1 Rhizorhapis sp. | reverse complement strand
CAATTATGTGCTCGTGAATGCCAGCCTCGGCTGGGTCGCTCCCGACGAACGTTATTCGGTCAGCGTCTGGGGCAAGAATCTGACGGACGAGGCCGTGCTTTTGAGCAATGACGGCGCCGTTCACGGCACCGCGGTGTCTTATCAGCCGCCCCGGACCTATGGCGTTACGCTTGGAGTGAAGTTCTGAAGCGCTTACGTGCGCATCCGGCAGCATAGGTAGGGGGAGCGCCTGCTCTCATCCGTGAAAAAGGTGGCTTTCCCTGCGAGGGCGTAGCAAGCTAACGTCCCCCGGGGGAGCCGCCTCCCTTGCCGCACTTTGCCCTACTTCAAAAAAGGACGCACAATGAGTCAGACAGAAGCCCTTCCGTTCCGGCTCGACGGCAGAGTAGCCATCGTCACAGGTGCAGGGCGCGGGATCGGGCGCGCGATTGCGCAGGTTTTTGCAAAGGCAGGCGCGCAAGTGATTGTCGCCACGCGCACCGCCGGGCCGGGGGAAGAGACCGTCCGCATGATCACCGAAGCGGGCGGCAAGGCAAAATTGATCGCGGTGGACCTCGCCAATCGCGACATGGCGCTTTCGCTGGTCGATGAGGTCGCCAAAAGCTTTGGCCGGATCGATATCGTGGTCCACAATGCCGGTGTGTTTCCGATCGTTTCCATCGAGGAAATTTCCGACGAAGACCTTGAGCAAACCCTGAATGTGAACCTGAAGGCGGCGTTCTGGCTGGCGAAGGCCGCCTTACCGTTGTTGCGGGCGGCGCCCTCTCCGCGCCTGCTGTTCACCTCGTCGGTCACCGGGCCGCGCGTGGCGATGGCTGGGCTGGTCCATTATGGTGCGTCGAAGGCGGGCCTCAATGGCTTCATCCGCGGCGCCGCGATAGAGTTTGCGCGCGACCGCATCACCGTGAATGGTGTGGAGCCGGGCCTCATCCGGACGGAGGCGATGGATGTGCTCGCCGATGCCGGGCAACAACAGGAGATGGCGGCCGCGATTCCGCTCAAGCGGCTCGGCACGCCGGAAGAGATCGCCTACGCCATGCTCTACCTGGCGTCGGATCAAGCCGCCTTCGTCACTGGACAGACCCTGGTGGTCGATGGCGGCTCCCTTGTCGTCGAGAACGCGGCCGCCGAGGATTAAGGCATAGTCCGGCCCAACCGGCGCATTGAGAGGGGCCAGTCCTCGCTCGGCTATGATGGAGCGCGACACTGGTGTAAAGAAGGCCATAGATACGCCCATAATTGCGAAGCCCGAAATATCGGGTCGCGGTCGGCATTTGCAGGCTTGCGTTTTCGGTGGATGACATCGACGATACCTATGAAAGGCTTCAGGCGATCGGTGTTGAATTTATGACATCTCTTCAGCGCTTGAAGACCCCCCTGATGGCGATGACTTGGCGATGGTGTGTTGCAAGGATCCTGATGGGATATATCTTGAGATCATCAGCGGACTGAAAGTCGATAGCTCCCCCTCACGCGGCTAGTAATTCTCGGCTAGCGGGGATTTCGGCATCATGGGCTCGCCCGAACCAGGATGCCTCCCCACCCCACGGATCTTTGCCTTGGGGAATAGCTCAAGCGAAACCAGCGGCCGAGCGTATGTCCGCTCGGCGCCGGGCCGCAGCGCCATGTCCCTCCCAGTACATCAGCTTGGCGCCATTGACCGCCCACCCGTCCATCGCCTGCGGCCGCGCCAGCTTGGTTTCGTATGATCAAGGAATTGGCCGCATCGACCTATTTCCCGCGTTTCCGCAAGCAACATGCCGCTTTCCCGTTCGAACTAGGCGACGCCATTCTCGTCCAGCCAAGCTATCATGACTGGAAAGCGCTACTGGACCTAATTTTCCCAGGCTCTTGCACATTTTCGAAAATCCACTTATGATTCGAACAATCGGAGGATTTGTGACGACTTTAGCGGATAATGTGGAACTCGCTTTGCGGGCTGATCTGGTGAACGGGATTCACCCGCCCGGCGGCCGTCTCCAGATGGAAAAGCTGGCGGAGCGCTATGGCGCCGGAATGTCGCCGGTCCGCGAAGCGCTGTCCCGTCTCTATGCCGAGGGGCTTGTTAGCCTCGAAAGCAACAAGGGATTTCGCGTTCCCGCGCTCAGCCGGGAGGACTTGGCCGACATCGCCTTTGCCCGGGCGGCGATAGAGACGGCGGCGCTGCGCCGCGCGATGGAGCGAGGGGATATTGCGTGGGAATCCTCGCTCGTATCAGCGCTGCATGTGTATCGTCAGACCAGCCGCAATCTCGACACATCCGATCCGGCGCGCCTTCAGGCTTGGCAGGCGGCGCATGACGGGCTGCATCGCGCACTCATTTCGGGCAGCGGATCGCCCCGCATCGAGAAGATGCAGGAACGCCTGCTGGTGCAGCATTCGCGCTATCGCCAGTTGCTGTACCGCATTCCGATAGATTTCGATGTCCACGAACGCGAGCATGTTGACCTTGTCGAAACGGTGCTGGCCCGGGACATAGATGCTGCCGTCAGCATGATGGCCAGCCATATCAGCATTACACTCGACGTTCTCGATCAATGGGGGATCTGGAAGGAAGCGGGCTGAACGGCCCACCAACGGCGGACCGATACAGGTTCGCCACAACATAGGGGAAATAGAGATGCTTGGAAAGATTCGCTTGGCCACGTCAGTGGCCGGGGTAGCCTTGCTGTGCGCTGGCGCGGGGGGGGTACAAGCCCAGACTTCGGCGGAAAACCCGCCTGCCGCGCCAGCCGAAGCGCCGCCGCCAGCGGCGGACGTCGGCGACATCATCGTCACCGCCCAGTTCCGGTCGCAGCGGCTTCAGGACGTACCGATCTCCGTATCCGCGGTCAGCGGCGAGGCATTGCAGGACGCCCATGTCCGTTCGCTCGAGGATCTGAGCGCTGCCGTTCCCGGCTTCTCGGTCGCGGCGAACTCCAACTATGGCGCTGCGCCGCTCAGCCTCAGGGGCGTGGGCGGTGCGAATGGCGGCGGCAATGTGTTCGCCGACGAGCCGGTTGCGGTCTATTTCGACGGCGCCGTGGTCAGCCGCCCGCGCTATGCCTCGCTCGACCTGGTCGATGTCGAGAGCGTCGAGGTGCTGCGGGGACCCCAAGGCACGCTTTATGGCCGCAACTCATCCGCGGGCGCGGTGCTGCTGAAGTCGGGAGCGCCCACCAAGGATCTTTACGGCTATATCGAGGGCAGCGCCGGAAGCTATCGCGATTTCCGCGTTCGGGGGGCGATCTCCGGTCCGCTGGACGGCGAAGGACGTGTGCTCGCGCGGCTCGCAGTGGGTTATTCCAACTATAATGGCTGGGCCCGCAATTTCGACGGGTCGCATATTGGCGGCAGCCGCGATGTGCTCGTGCGCGGCACGCTTCAGGCGGAACCGACGGATCATCTTACGCTGAAGCTCATCGGCGAATATTCGGATCAGAATTCTCACCCGGCCCTGCTCGCCGTTTCCGACGTGAGCAACCTCCGCGACGAGGTGACCAACCCGGCCGGAAGCAATGTGGTATTGCCCTATACCGTGCGGCCCAATTTGAAGGAGTTGCTGAAGGACCGGCGCTTTGCGCTCAATGTCGAGACCTTTACCCGCACGAAAGGCCGCTCGGCTACCTTGCAGGCCGACCAGGTGTTCGACTGGGCGACGCTGACGTCCATCACCAATTACCGCGACTGGCGCATACGAGGGCAACTCGACTCCGACGGCACCGCCGTCAATCCGCCAACGCCCGCCTTCGTGACGGGAGAGATCAGCAATGTTGGGGACAATGGCGGCAAGCAGTTCGAATGGCAGTGGTCGCATGAAATGCGGCTCGCCGGATCGAGCGGCCCGATCGATTGGGTCGCCGGGGGCATTTATTTCGAGGAGCATCTGGGTTTCGGCCCCTTCACCATCTTCAACCGGCTTGCCGGGCCCGGCGGAGCAGGGACGGCCGCGACGTTCAAGGCGGACCAGACGACCGAAGCCTTCGCCTTTTTCGGCAATGCCACCTATAAGTTCACGGATAGTCTGTCGCTGACCCTGGGCGGCCGTTACAGCGAGGAACGCAAGCATTTCACGCGTTCCTTCCTGGTAGCGACCATATTACCGTTCGATCCGCCGGGCCCGGTGGCCTTTCCTGCCGGGTCGACGCTGGCCGCGCCGGCGGACGTCGATGCGCGGGAGAAGTTCACGGATTTTTCGCCGCGCGTTGTGCTGACGTTCCAGCCCAGCCGGGACTTCATGGCCTATGCAAGCTATAGCCAAGGGTTCAAGAGCGGCGGCTTCAATGCCTTTGGCGGCTCCACGGCCTTCCTGCCGGAGGGGATCGACGCCTATGAGGTGGGCTTTAAGGCGCAGGCGCTGGATCGCAAGCTGACGCTCAACGCAGCCGCCTTCTCCTATGATTATTCCAATCTTCAGGTACGCACGCCGGTGCCATCGGGCGGCGTCGGCATCGAAACGGCTGACAAGGCGCGCGTTAAGGGCATCGAGTTCGAAACCACCATTCGACCGGCCGACGGCCTTCAGCTAAGCGGCAATCTCACCTATCTGGACGCGCAGTTCACGGCGGGCGCTCTGAGCGCCGTCCTGGCGGATTCCTTCGTGGCGGGATCGAACCCGGCGGTCGGACTTGAAGGCATTGACGGCAACCGGCTGACGCGCGCGCCCAAATGGCAGGGCGGGGCGAATATCAGCTACGAAACGGCGGTGAGCGCGGCAAACACTGTCCGGGCATCGCTGGGCATTCGCTTCCAAAGCTCGGTCTTCTTCCTTGAGACGCGCCAGGATGCCGACACCTACCGGGCGAAGGCATGGGCCGAACTGGATGGGCGTCTGTCATTGGCCAACAGCGCCGGATGGGAACTGGCGGTCTATGGCAAGAACCTGACCGGCAACCGGCACCTCTCCCAGGTATCGTCGCTGTTCGGGCTACCCGTCGCAGCGATAAACGAACCGCGCCGCTTCGGCATCCAAGCGCGCTATTCCTTCTGATCACTCCAAATTGGGCGGCCTTATGCGATTAGTGACTTTCGAGCGTGGTGGTGCTGTGCGGCTCGGCGCGATCCTGGACGGCGGGGATATTCTCGACCTCGCCGCCGCCGCCGACCTGGCGGGGGAGGCCGAACCGGCATTTGCCTCCATGCTGTCGTTGATCGATGATGGCGAACGGGCGCTCGATCGCTCTCGTGCTCTGGCGGCTTCTCCTCCGGGAGAAGCCGTTCTGGGCTTGGCGGAAGTCAGGCTGCTCGCGCCGCTTCCCCGGCCGAGGCAAATCCGCGACTTCTCCGCCTTCGAGCAGCATATGCTGCAGTCGGGGAAAGTCGTGTTCGCCCTGAACGCAGTCCGCGCGGGCAAGGCGCCCCCGAAAGGGCCGGTCATCCTTCCTCAAGTCTGGTACGATCAGCCCATTTACTACAAGGCGAACCGTTTTGCGGTCGGCAATCCGGGCGACGATGTCTTCTGGCCTGCTTATTCGCAAGTGGCCGATTATGAGCTGGAAATGGCTGCCGTCATTGGCCGGGCGGGCCGGGATATTCCCGCTTCCGAGGCGAAAAGCCACATTTTCGGTTACACCATATACAATGATTTTTCAGCGCGGGATGCGCAGGGGCATGAGATGACGGGGCCATTCGGCCCGGCCAAGGGCAAGGACTTCGATGGGAGCATCATCCTTGGCCCCTGCATCGTCACGGCCGACGAGATGCCCGACCCCTATCAGGCCCGGATGACTGCAAAGATCAATGGCGAGCTCTGGTCCGACGGATCGATGAGCACGATCCACTGGCGCTTCGAGGACATGATCGCGCATGTCAGCGCCAGCGAGACAATCTACCCCGGGGAGGTTTTCGGAGCGGGAACCGTGGGAGGCGGCTGCGGCTTGGAGCAGGAGCGGTTTCTGTCCGATGGCGACGTGGTCGAGCTTGCGATAGAGGGGATCGGCACCATCAGCAATCGGGTCAGGGGAAATCAGTTGCGCGGGGGGAAGCCGGGCTAGAGCTAAGTTGATCCGTTAAAGTGATTTCGAGCCAGATGGAATCATCTGGCGGCTCGGAAATCACCGAGAACAAGGGAATATTACACTCGTTGCGGTTCAATCAGAACCGAAACGAGTCCAGTCCCGAGCGAAGCCGAGGGACGCTGGCTGGTGCGAACGTGTCTCGACTTCGCTCGACACGAACGGAAATAAGCCACCGTGAAGAGGACAATATGAGACGAATTGTTGATCTGTCGATTCCCATCAGCGCCCAGGTGGTGAGCGATCCAGAAATCATGCGGCCGCGCATTACCTATATCGATCACAAGACTGGCGGGGTGCAGTTGGCTGCGGCCTTTCCCGGCCTTCGCCCCGAGGATCTGCCCGATGAAGAGGGATGGGCGGTTGAGGATGTCTCCCTCACCACGCACAGCGGTACGCATATCGACGCGCCATGGCACTATCACTCGACTACGGACGGGGGCCAGCGTTCGCCCACCATCGACGAAGCGCCGCTCGATCTGTTCCTGCGGCCCGGCGTCAAGCTGGACTTCCGCCACTTGTCCGATGGCCATGTCGTATCGGCGGCGGAAGTCGAAGCGGAGCTGGCGCGTATCGGACACAGCCTTGCGCCGTTCGATATCGTTCTCGTCAATACCTCGGCCGGGCTCGCCTTCGGCCAGCCCCATTATATGGACAGCGGTTGCGGGATGGGACGGGAAGCGACGCTTTATCTTACCGAACGCGGCGTCAAGGTGGTGGGAACCGACGCCTGGTCCTGGGATGCGCCATTCTCGCACACCGCTCGCCGCTTTGCGAACGACGGCGATCCTTCGATCATCTGGGAAGGGCATAAGGCGGGCCGCGAACGCAGCTATTATCAGATGGAAAAGCTGCATGGGCTTGAGGCGCTTCCGTCGCATGGTTTCGCCGTCGCCTGCTTTCCGGTGAAGATCGAGCGGGCCTCGGCGGGCTGGACGCGCGCCGTCGCCATCATCGACGAGCCGGACGCGCAATGACGGCGCGGCGTGAGTTCGCAAGCGGCGGTGTCATGCTCGCGGCAAGCTTTGTGGGTCTCTCGGTCGGAATCTCCTCTCTCTTCTTCTACACAATGGGCATCTTCATCCGCCCGCTTCAGGCGGAGTTCGGATGGAGCCGCGCCACATTGTCCTTGGCGGTCCTGATTTCCGGGGTGGTCCTGGCGGGGGCTTCGCCCATCATAGGCCGGCTTGTCGATCGCGCAGGGGTTCGCCGGGTCGTGTCGGTTTCCATGCCGGCATTTGCGCTGGCAACATTTGGCATGTCCTTTCTTCCTGGTAATCTGACCGTCTATCTCTGCGCCTTCACTCTGGTGTGTCTGGCGGGTGCCGGGACGTCGCCCGTAGTTTTTACCCGACTGGTCGCCGCGCACTTCAAGGCACATCGCGGCCTCGCGCTTGGCCTGCTGTTGTCGGGAACCGGAGTGGCGGCGACGCTTGCCCCCGCTTTCTTCACCCCCTTCATCGCCGAACATGGCTGGCGGGAAGGCTATCGGCTGCTGGCTGCGATCTCGATAACCGCCCTGCCCATCGTCCTGATGGGCCTTGGCGGCGAAGGAAAGGCGGCGAGGGCGTATTCTGCGCATGCAGGGACGAGGATCGCCAAAAGCGGATTATTCGTCTTCCTGCGCGACTGGCGGTTTCGGCTTATGTTCCTGTCCTTCTTCGGCCTGGCGCTCGCCATAGGCGGATTGATCGTGCATTTCGTTCCCATGCTGCTGGATGGCGGCATGAGCGCGGCGACGGCGGGCCGGACTGCCGGGCTGATCGGCATTGCCGTGATTTTCGGGCGCATCGGCGCGGGCGCGCTGATCGATCGCATCCATGCCCCGTTCGTGGCGGCCGCAATGCTCGCCGCGGCGGCGCTCGGCTGCGCGCTGCTGGCGGCAAGCGGTGGCACGCAGCTTGCCGGGGTCGCGGCGGTGCTCGTCGGGCTGGCGATGGGCGCGGAAGTTGACTTGATCGGCTTCCTGGTGGCGCGGTATCTAGGGTTGAGCGCCTATGGCTCGGCCTATGGCATACTTTACGGCGCCTTCGTCGCCGGTGCCGCGATTGGCCCCTTCCTCGTCGGTTTGTCGTTCGATGTCACTGGAAGCTACCAGATAGCGCTGATCTGCGCCGCATTACTGCTTTCGGGCGCTGCGATCCTGCTGTCGCGCCTCGGACCCTATCCTCTTGAGGTGGCGTGAATGAGCATAGATCGGGTTTCTGTTGTTGGTTGCGGTCTTGTCGGTATCGGCTGGGCAGCGACATTCCTGGCGCGGGGATTGCAGGTCACCTGCACCGATCCGGCGCCCGGAGCGGAGGGCCGTCTGCGCGAAGGCGTGGCAGCGGATCTTTGCCACCTCCAAATCCGTTCCGGCTTGTCTGCCAAAGCGATAGATGCGCTTCGCTTCGAACCCGATCTTGCCAAGGCTGTGCGCGATGCTGACTGGGTGCAGGAAAATGGACCGGAGACGGTCGACGCCAAGCGGGACTTGATCGCCGCCATCTCCCGCGGGGCCCCTGACAACGCCGTAATCGCCTCAAGCAGCTCCAGCATCACTGTCAGCGCGATGCAGACGGAGGCGAACAGGCCTGAGCGGGTGGCGCTGGGGCATCCATTCATCCCAGTGCCCCTGATGGCGCTGGTGGAAGTGGCCGGTGGCGACCTTACCGCGCCTGCCACCCTCGATAGGGCGATGGCCTTCTATCGCTCCCTCGGGAAAAGTCCGATCCGGCTGAAGCGCGAGGTGCCGGGCCATGTCGGCAACCGCTTGCAGGCGGCGCTCATGCGGGAAGCATTCCATTTGTTGCAGGAGGGGGTCGCCTCAGTCGAGGACATCGATCTCGCCGTGACGGAGGGGCCCGGTGCGCGCTGGGCAGTTTCCGGCCCGTTCATCAGCCATCATCTGGCCGGTGGTGCGGGGGGCGCGCGCCGGGCCTTCGAACATCTCGGCCCGGCATTGCAGGCGATGTGGGCAAATCTGGGCACTCCAAGCCTTACGGCAGAGCTTCAGCAGAAGGCGCTGGAGGGGATAGCGCAAAGCCTCGCCGCGCGCGGCGCGCTGGAACCCGCGGAGGAGCGGGTGCTTGTCCTGCACGCAATCCGCGAGGCGAAGAAGATATTCAGGGAGCGACGGGCAGAAAATGATTAAGAACAACAAGGCAATCATCACCTGTGCAGTAACAGGTTCGGTACATACGCCGTCCATGTCGGACCATCTGCCGATTACACCCGACCAAATCACCGAGCAGGCCGTGGCGGCCGCCGAGGCGGGGGCGGCGATTCTGCACCTCCATGCGCGCGATCCGCGCGACGGCACGCCGAGCGCCGACCCCGAAATCTTCATGCAGTTCCTGCCCCGGATCAAGCAGCAATGCGATGCGGTGGTGAACATCACGACCGGCGGCGCGGTCGGCATGTCGATGGATGAAAGGCTCGCTGCGGCGCGCCGGGCGGAACCCGAATTGACCTCCATGAACATGGGCACGATGAATTTCGGCGTGTTCCTGGGTGCGGAGAAGATCGGGCAATGGAAATATGATTGGGAAAAGCCCTTCCTCGAAGCCTCCCGCCGCACGCCGATGAGCAACAGCTTCGAGCAGATCGAGATGGCGGCGACGGAACTGGGCGAACGCTTTGGCACGCGGTTCGAGTTCGAATGCTATGATGTCGGCCATCTTTATACCCTTGCCCATTTCGCTGACCGGGGCGTGGTGAAGCCGCCCTTCCTGGTGCAATGCGTGCTGGGCGTGCTGGGGGGCCTCGGGCCGGAGCCTGAAAATCTCATTCACATGGTGGGTGTGGCCGACAGGCTTTTCGGACAGGATTGGTATCTTTCCGTCCTGGGCGCTGGCCGCCACCAAATGCCGCTCGCCGCCGTGAGCGCCGCGCTGGGCGGCAATGTGCGCGTCGGACTGGAGGACAGCCTGATGCTGGGCCGGGGCCGCCTTGCCAAGTCCAATGCGGAACAGGTACTGAAAGTCCGGACAATCCTGGAAGCGATGGGCCGCGAAATCGCGACGCCCGATGAGGCGCGGACCATGCTTCAACTCAAGGGAGGCGATAATGTCGCATTCTGAGGCGGTTTCCGACGGGACGGAGTTGCCGGTCTCGGCGCTTGAATTGCGTTCCACCGTCACATCGGACGGACGGCTGGTCTTGTCGCTGGAATCCGTGGCGATTTCTCCGCCGGAAGCGGATGAGGTGGTGGTGGCCGTCGAAGCCGCGCCGTTGAATCCCTCGGACCTCGGCCTTCTGCTGGGGCCGGCCGATCTTTCGACCATGGCGGTGGTGGGGCCGGCGGAACAGCCCCGCCTGACCTTTTCCGTTCCTGAAAGGACCATGGCATCCCTATCGGCGCGGATCGATCAGCCGATGAAGGTGGGCAATGAAGGCGCCGGGACAGTCGTTGCGGCCGGTACGGCGGCCCGTCACCTGCTGGGGCGTAAAGTCGGCATGTTCGGTGGCGCCATGTACACGCAGTTTCGCAAGCTGCCCGCTGCCGATTGCGTGATCCTTCCCGATGCAGCGAGCGCCGCCGATGGGGCCTCGATGTTCGTCAATCCGCTGACTTCGCTAGCCATGGTCGAGACGATGCGCATGGAGGGACATAGTGCCCTTGTCCATACGGCCGCCGCGTCCAATCTGGGCCAGATGCTGAACCGCCTTTGCCTTGCTGACGGCGTACCACTGGTCAACATAGTCCGCAGCGAGCACCAGGCCGAACTGCTGCGCTCGGCAGGAGCGCATCATGTCGTCGACAGCAGCGCCGCTGACTTTGCGCAAAAGCTGGAGGATGCGATCGCGTCGACCGGCGCGACCATCGCCTTCGATGCCGTGGGCGGCGGGCGGCTCGCCCATGCCATTCTTCACGCCATGGAGCGCTCGCTTAGCCGGGCCGCCGGGGCGTATAGCCGCTATGGATCGGCGACGCACAAGCAGGTCTATGTCTATGGCTCGCTCGATCCCGGCCCGACAGTGCTGGAGCGCACTTATGGCATGGCCTGGAGTGTTGGAGGTTTTTTGCTGACCCCCTTCCTCGAAAGGATCGGCCCGGCAGGCGCCGCACGGCTGCGCGACCGGGTCGTGGCCGGACTCAAGACGACCTTCGCGAGCCATTATACCGCCACCATTTCGCTTCGGGAAATGCTGGAGCCCCGGCACCTGACGGCCTTTGCGCGGCGCGCTACCGGAGAGAAGTATCTGGTCGATCCCAGCCGCGATTATGGCGCATTTCACTCAGGTTGAGCCGCTCATCCTGAGTGGCATAAGACTCATTCCGGTTCTGATCGAACCGGAGCGAGCCTAACTTCTTTTGTTTTTTGTGATTTCCGAGCCGCCAGATGATTCCATCTGGTTCGCCATCCCTCTATGCAGCCGGTCCATAGCGATCCGACAGATCCTGCAGCAGGGTTGAAACGGCCTCTTCCAATCTGTCGCGCGCGCCCATTTGGGCCCTGACGATCGCGCCTTCAATGACCACCATTGCCGTCGTGGCGGCCATTTCAGGTTCGGTCAGATTGAGCCGTTCGGCAACGCTCTGGATGAAGCGCCGCAACTCTTCCTTGTGATCGAATATTATTGGGAAGTCCGCACCGAACTCCACCCAGCTGTTGATGAAGGCGCAGCCCCTGAAATCGGGCTGTTCGAACCAGTCGAATAGGGCCGAACCCACTGCGGAGAAAGCCTCGACCGGTAACCGCGCGTTTACGGCGCCGGCGTACCAGAACATCCAATTGCGGTGGCGCAGGTCAAGAAAGGCGTTCACCAGGTCCGCTTTCGACGGAAAGTGGTGATAAAATGAGGCCTTGGCGACCTTGGCCTCGGCAATCACGCGGTCAATACCCGTAGCGCGAATGCCGTCCCGGTAAAACAGGCGGGTGGCGGTTGAAAGGATGCGATCCCGAACCCCGGTTGGTTCAGGGTTGGTGGAAGAATTCGTCGTCATTGGGCAATTGTTGACAGACAGTTCTGTCTATGTCAATCACAAGACAGAACTGTCTGTCCTATAAACTAGCCCAAACGTAAGGAGATTTTATGAGCGAGAAGCGCCATCCATTGCCGCCATTTACCGAAGAAACTGCTCGCCAGAAGGTGCGGGCCGCGGAGGACGGCTGGAACAGCCGCGATCCTGTCAAAGTAGCGCTGGCGTACAGCCCCGACAGCAAATGGCGGAACCGGGCCGAATTTGTTACCGGCCGGGAGCAGATCGCCGCCTTCCTCACTCGCAAATGGGATCGGGAGCTGGATTATCGGCTCATCAAGGAGCTCTGGGCCTGGTCAGGAAACAGGATAGCGGTCCGTTTCGCCTATGAATGGCGCGATGATGCCGGAAATTGGTTCAGGTCCTACGGAAATGAAAATTGGGAGTTTGATGAGGACGGTCTGATGACCCATCGTCACGCGTCGATCAACGACCGGCCGATCAAGCCCGAAGAACGGCTGTTTCACTGGCCGCTAGGCCGTCGGCCCGACGATCATCCATCGCTCAGCGATCTGAACCTGTAGGTTCCTTGAGCAACACGATCAGGCTTTCTGGCTTGGGTCTGCCGCAGACCCCTTGCTTTACCTGTGAGGGAAAGCAAGGGCTTCGGCAGGCTCATGCAAAGTGGAACCAGACGGGCCCATTCACCTCATTCCGCCGCCGGAAGGATGGGTGGCAGGTAAAGCGAGAGATAGGCATTGGTCGCTCGGGCTGCCTCGATCTCTAATTCTTCGACAATCTTTCCATGCTGCAAAACGGAAAGGCTGAAGAACAGGTCCGAAATCTCGATGGCGCGGAAGAAGGTTTCTTCGCGCGACGGCCAGGCGGGCAGGCGATAGCAGCCGCTCATCAGCTTTATAAGATGAAGCCCGACGGCTACGTCGGACTCTTGCCGATCGGCCAATTTGATGGCTGGCGGCGACTTGGGTCCGAGCAGAAGCTGGCTGGCATCGGGCCGCTCCTTGAAGAACAGCGCACCATATCGAATGAATTGTTCGACGAGGGAAGGCCAGCCGTCGTACTCCCCGTGGCGGAAAGTCGCGAGATGCTCGAGCAGATCTGCTGCGATTTCCTGTGCGGCGGCAGCGTGCACTTCAAAGGCGCTGCCAAAGAGATGATATGCCGAACTTTTCGGTATGCCAGCGGCATCAGCCATATCGGTAAGGGAAATTTCGTCTAGTTCCCGTATATGCAAGAGCTTGCGGGCGGCACTGACCAGTTCCCCCCGGCGGAGCCGGCCCCGTTCCTGTGTCTTTTTCCCGTTCACGTGGATATACCTTGGAATTGAGACTCGATTTCGATCTTCCGGCCGACCCTTGGAAATGATTCGCAAATGAGTTGCGCAAAATGCAATCAGTCATGGCGTTATAAAGTGGCTGATTGCCCTGTCAAGCCTTCCCACCTTTAGAAATCAAGCAAAAAGAATTGCTGATTATAGCACTGATAATTAACGTAAAAATGTGAAAAACAGAAAATAGTCCGACCGATCCGACAATTATTGCATCCAAGTTGCATTTCGCGCAGATTATGCATTGCCACCGGAAAAAATTCGGATATTTTTATCCGAATAGATTCGGATTTACCGAGCAGTTAGGGAGTGAGAAAAATGGGATATGCGTCGTCATTATTGGGGCATGTAAGCCGGGCCGCAATCATTTGTGGAGTTTCGATCGGCTGGATGGGCGCGGCACACGCCCAGGCAGCTTCCGATGAAATCGGGGACATTGTGGTCACCGCGCAGAAGCGTGAGCAGAATCTGCAGGATGTGGCACTGGCCGTGACCGCATTGGGCGGTGCGACGCTCGAAGCTATGGGACGCCAGGATGTTACGGCACTTGCAGGGCAGGTGCCAAGCCTGCAGGTCAATCAGTACAGCCCGACCATTACCGTTTTCAACATTCGCGGCGTATCCCAGAATGACTTCGCCGATTCGCAGGAAGCGCCCATCGCCTTCTATAATGACGAGGTCTATGTCGGCGCGCTGGGCGCGATCAGCGGGCAGACCTTTGACCTGGAACGCGTCGAAATCTTGCGCGGTCCGCAGGGAACGCTGTTCGGGCGCAACGCCACCGGCGGCCTGGTTCAGATTGTTACGGCCAAGCCCACCGACAAGCTGGAGGGATTTGCGACGCTGACGGTCGGAAGTTACGGCCAGATCGCGACGGAGGCGGCGATCAGCGGCCCCATCACCGATCGGGTGCGCGCGCGCCTGTCGGGCACCACCAACCATCATGGCGGCTATATCGAAAATGACATTGGCCCGGACCTGGGTGCATCCCGTTTCTATGCCGGACGGTTCCAGATCGAGGCGGATGTCGGTGAGACCGGCAAGCTGTCGCTGAAGCTGCAGGGTCTGCGGAACGATAATGAGCGGAGCGGCGGCCCCTACACCCATGCGGCCACTGGCTTCAACGACGACGGTCTTGGATTTGCGCTGGCTCCCGACCAGGATTTCTGGGGCACCTGCCCGGGCTGTGACGCGCTCGGATTCCGGCCCGACGACGACGATCCCTTCACCACTTCAGTCGATCATGATGCTCGCTTCGATCGCAAATATTGGAGCGCGACGCTGCGTTACGAGCAGAAATTCGGCGATATCAATTTCGCTTCGCTGACCGATTATCAGGACCTTCGCAAGCGATATAGCGAAGACTCCGACATGTCGCCGGACCCCATATTCGTTTACCGCACGGCTCAGGATCTTTATCAACTCTCCCAGGAATTCCGCCTTTCCGGCGATAGCGAAAAATTTCAATGGCTGGTCGGCGCTTATGGCCTGAAGATCAAGACCGACAATGACTATGAGGTTGATGTTTCGCAGTCGCTTGGCGTGAAAGAAAATTATGGGGGCAGGCAGATTACGGAGAGCCTCGCGGTGTTCGGCCAAGTCGAATACCGGCCAATCGAGCAAGTCGGTTTCGTCTTAGGAGCGCGGTATAACTGGGATTGGAAGTCCTTTGATTTCACCCATGTCGAAACTGCCAATGACGGATCGACGGGACCCATTTTCGTGTTCAACCGCACTACTCAGCCCAATCTGGCGAAGCAGAAGTTCGACAATTATTCCTTGAAGGCGGAAGTCAATCTGCGCCCGAACGAAGACACATTATTCTATTTCGGAGTCAATCGCGGCACCAAGAGCGGCGGATTTGGCGTGCAGGCTTTTCAGCCCATCAATCCTGCGACACTGCCGTTCAACGAGGAAGTGCTGACCAACTATGAAGCCGGGTTCAAGTTGACGCTCGCGGATCGCAAGCTGAACCTGAACGGTTCGATTTTCTATTATGACTATAAAAATTATCAGGCGTTCGAGATAGTTAACCTGTCGCAGTTCGTCACGAATAAATCTGCCAATATCACCGGTGCGGAACTGGAATTGTACGCAAGACCAGTACGAGGCCTTACGCTGTCTGGTTTCCTCGCTGTCCTTGATACCACGGTCAAGGATGTCCGGCTTCCCTTCGGCCGGGTGGCGGACAGGGTGATGCCCCAGGCGCCATCCTTGAGCTATGGCGGTCTGGTCCGTTACGAATTCCCGGTCGGCCCGGGCTCGCTGTCGCTGCAGACGGACTGGAAATATGATGGCAAGCAATATTTCTCGACCTTCAATGCGCCGATCGATCGGGAGTCTTCCAGAGTTGTCGGCAATGCACGCATCGCCTTTAGGACCAATGACGATCATTGGGAGGTGGCGGCCTTTGTCAACAATCTGACCGACAAGGAATACCGGATCTACAATCTCGATCTGAGCACAACCTTCGGTTTTTCCCAACAGACTTTTGCCCGCCCGCGCTGGTTCGGCGGCAGTGTCAAATACAGCTTCTAAACATTGCAGGGAGAGGAGGGCTAATGTCTTCGGAAATGAACAATCGGAGGCATGGGCCCGCCTCGGTCACACGCCGGGACTTCGTCGGCGGAACATTGGTTGGTTCGGGAGCGGCGCTGCTTGCGGCGTCGGCTCCCGCCCTGCCGACCTCAGCTCAGGCGCAAACCGTTGATGCGCCTCTGACGGGTCTCGGACCGGACTGGACTGGCCCCGGAGGGGTCGGTGACTATGCCGGGAAGAACGGCAATACGCATGAAGTCATCAATGCCGCGCATGGAGACATTCGCAACGGCAGCCTCGACAAGCGCGTTGCCAACACCAAGGTGGTCGATGGGCTTTATGATTTGATCATTGTCGGAGCAGGTATTTCCGGCCTGACGGCGGCCTATACTTTCTTGAAGGAAAAGCCGGATGCGAAGGTCCTTGTGCTGGATCAGCATGGGATTTTCGGCGGCGAGGCGAAGCAGAACGACTTTGAAGTCGACGGCTACCACCTTACCGCGCCGCAAGGGTCGACCGGCATCGTCGTGCCGTTCGCCCGTGCGGTGGAGTCTGGCTTTCCCAGCCCTTTCCTCAAGGAACTGGGCTATCCGGAGGCATTTACCTACCAGAAGGTCGAAAACCTTTCCCAACCCATACAGATTCCCGCCGACATGTGGACGCCCATGCATATCGGTTGGGAACGGGCGGACATGGCCTTTTATTATGAAGGCAAGGAGATAGTGAAAAACCCCTGGCGCAACGGCTTTGCCGAGGCGCCCATTTCCGACAGGCTGAAGCGCGCGCTTGTCGAACTGGAGCTTTTCCGCACGCCGCCAAGACGGGATGACTGGGCGCAGTGGCTCGACACGATGAGTTACAAGACGTTCCTCAAGGACGTCGCAAAGGTGCCCGAGGACGTTCTGGACGATGTCTGCGCCTATCTCGATCCCGTCATGGCGGCGATGGGATGCGGTCAGGGGTCGGACATCATTTCCGCCTATTCCGCCTATAATTTCATGATGCCCGGCGTGAACGCCTATACGCGTTATGCCAATGATGGACCCGACCCCACGGACGGCATATATCTGGCGACCTTTCCAGGTGGAAACACGTTCGCCGCCAAGCGTTTCCTGAAGCTCGCCAAGCCGGAGGCGCTCAGTGGCGGGAGCGGACTCTATGACCTTCAGTACAGCAAAGTGAATTGGGAGACGCTGGACCGGCCGGAGGATAATTACCGCCTTCGCCTGTCATCCACCGTTTTCTCGGTCGTCCATGAGGGCAAGCCCGGCAAGGCGGAGACCGTCCGCGTCACCTACGCGAAGGGTGCAGAGATGCATTCTGTGCGCGGCAAAGCCGTGATCTGCGCCGGGCAACAGCATGTCAACAAGCGCATCTGCCATGACATATCGCCCAAATATCGCGATGCGATGAACGCTTTCCATCATGCCCCGATCTTGGTCCTCAACGTGGCGCTGCGGAACTGGAAGTTCCTGGACAAGATGGGCGTTGCCGCGGTGCGCTGGTTCGAGGGGCTGGGCTGGTGGACCAGCCTGCGCAAGAACCTGGTGCTCGACGGCAAGGAAACTCAGCCGCTCGATCCCAACAAGCCGGTCGTGCTGACACAATATATCCCCTTCCTGATGCCCGGGGTGCCGTTTCCCGATCAGTGCACGCAGGCGCGTCTGCAGCTTTTCAGCATGTCCTTCGCCGACATAGAGGCGCAGGTGCGCGAACAGTTCACCAAGATGTTCGGCCCTTATGGGTTCGACGCTGAGCGGGACATCGCGGCAATCATTTCGAACCGTCAGGGGCACGCCTATTTCGTCGCCTATCCCGGCTTTTTCTATGGCAAGGACGGCAAGTCTTCGCCCATGGAGGTGTTGCGCGAGCCCTTCCATCGCATTGCGTTCAGCCATTCTGAATTGTCGGGCGCGCAGATGTGGGAAACCGCCGCTTTGGAGGGCGAACGCGCCGCCAAGCAAATTATCGGAAAATTGGCATGAATTTTGGAGACAAAATGAAAAAAGATCGTCTGCTGTCCCTGTTCCTTCCTCTTTCGCTGGGGTTGCTCAGCGCCTGCGGGGGAAGCAATGAGCAGGCCGCTGAAGCGGCTGCAAATACCGCGGCGCCGGCGGACGTCGTGACCGACATGACGGTGGGCGCCATTCCCGCGCCCGATGCGGCCGAATTGGCGGCGTTCAAGGCCGCAACCCGCAAGCTCTATGATTTCAAGGAAAAGGCATTTGCGGAAGGCAAGGCCGATCCCCTCGTCAACCGTTTCTATGCGGAAAACGCCACGTCGGTGGGGCCGGAGGGGAAACCCTATGAAGGGCGTGCCGCTTACAAGGCGAACTATGAAAAGGTCGTGGCCGCCTATAATGTGAAGGTGGAGCCCATCCGCAGCTATGTGAACGGCAATGCCGGATGGGAATGGGCGAATTTCTATGTCACTCCCAAGGATCCCAATTCGAAGGAAAAACCCTTTACCTTCGTCATCCTGTTCCTGTGGACCAAGGTGGATGGACAGTGGGTTTCGGCGGGCGACGCCTATGTGGTGGGACAGTTCCCCAAAAACTGACCATTTCAGCACGGGATATTTTGAGGAAATCATGGCAAGTTTTCGTAAAGTAGCGTTTTTCTCCTTCCTTCTGGCGGGGCTGGCGCCAGCGGCCGCTCATGCTGGTGACGCGGCCAAGGGCGCAGCAGTGTTCAAACGCTGCGCCGTTTGCCATTCGGTCGAAGCGGGGAAGAAATCGTCCGTCGGTCCCAATCTGGCGGGCGTGATTGGCCGCAAGGCAGGCACGACGCCGTTCAGTTACTCGCCGGCCATGAAGAATGCGGGCTTTGCCTGGACTGCCGAGAAGCTCGACCAATTTCTGCAAAAGCCCAGTGCAGTCGTCAAAGGTTCGAGAATGGCCTTTGGGGGGTTGCCCAACGGCCAGGACCGGTCGGATTTGATCGCTTATCTTGAAACACGTAAATAATTGGGCGAAAGGCGAAATATGGCCAGGTTTGCAAAATTGGCGTGCTTGCTTCTTCTTGCTGGCGCAATGCCGGCTCAGGCTGAGCTGGAGCCAGAGACTCTCACGGTCGAGAGCCTCCCGGAAGTGATGCAGCCCCATTGGGTCTGGGTGAACGATGTTTCCTTTGACCGCATGCTCGATGGGCGGGCTTACCTCCTCGATGCGGACACTGGCCGGATGCTGGGGATGATCAGCAGCGGCTATGCCCATAGCTCGCTTCTGCTGACACCGGACGGCAAGGGATTTGCGACCGTTTCCACCTATTTTTCCCGTGGCACGCGGGGCGAGCGGACGGACGTGGCGACCTTTTACAAGACCAAGGACCTGGCCGCCGGTTCTGAGGTCATCCTTCCGCCCAAGCGCTTTAATGGCATGCCGTTCATTTCTGCCCAGCCGGTCATGCCGGGGGGCAAGTTCGCGCTGATCTATAACTTCACGCCCGAACAATCGGTGACGGTGGTCGACCTGGCCGGGCAGAAGCTGGTGGGCGAATTCGCTACGTCCGGCTGCGGCCTTATCTATCCCACGAGCCCGTCCAAATTCTTCCTGATCTGCAGCGACGGCGCGCTGCAGGCGGCGAGCCTCGACAGCGCAGGGAAGGTCACCCTGGGCGGCACGACAAAGCAGCTTTTCGCGCCTGGCGATCCTGTGAGCGAAAAAGGGGTGTGGACCGGAAAACAATGGCTGTTCTTCAGCTTCAGCGGGAAGGTTCATGTCATCGATCAACAAGGCGACCTGCCCAAGGTGACGAAGACATGGTCACTGAGCGGCAAGGGCGAGGAAGGCTGGCGGCCTGGAGCGCTTCAGACCGCAGCCTATCATCGTGGCACGGACAGGCTCTATGTCCTGATGCACGAAGGCGGTGTGAACACCCACAAGGACCCCGGAACCGAAATCTGGGTCTATGAAGCCAGCAAGGGCAAGCGCATTCAGCGCATCAAGCTCGATAAAATGGCCATGTCCGTCGCTGTGAGCCAGGATGAAAAGCCGCTTCTCTATACGACCATGTTCGAAGAGAAGGAGCTGAAGGTCTATGACGCGATGAGCGGCGAATTGCTGCGCAAGATCGAGGGTCTGGGGTCCACGATGACGGTGATCCAGCCCGCTCCTGTGGCGGGGCGGTGATGGCGTTGGACCCGCTGCTCGTGCTGGTCGCGAGCGTTCTGCTTGGGGGACTCTTTGCCATTGGCGGCATTTCGAAGCTGATGGGCTTTGCAGCGTTCGTGGCGACCGTCGGGAATTACCGCCTGTTGCCTGATCCGCTGGTCCTGCCGGTCGCGCTGCTGGTGGCGTCAAGTGAACTCCTGCTTGGTCTCGCTGCCTTGGTCAGCAGCCGTTTCGGCATGCTGATGCCGAGCCTGTTCGGCATTGCCGCGCTGCTGCTGATCTATGCCGCCTCGATCGGCATCAACCTGCTGCGCGGGCGGCGGCACATCGATTGCGGGTGCAACGCTTTTGCGGCAGAGGGTGCGCCCTTGAACTGGTATCTCGTCGGGCGCAATGCAGTGCTCGCGGTTGTGGCATTGGGCGTGGCAAGCGCCATCGCGATGCCGCGGCCCCTTGCAATGATCGACTGGATTTCGGCGCTGGGGGCGCTCGTAGCCTTCCCCCTGCTATATGTGGCATTCGGTCAGTTGAGTGCTGCCAGCTTTGGAAAGGCCATGTCATGATGATGAGCGGAATTTTTTTCACGGCCTTCGCCCTGCAATGGGCGGCGATCATCGCCATGGCGCTGTTGATCGTCGGGCTCTTCAGGCAGGTCGGCATGTTGCATGAACGGCTTGGACCGGTGGGGGCGCTCACTTTGTCGGGCGGCGCCAAGGTGGGGGAGACGGCGCCCCTGTTCGAACTGCCCAGCCTGACAGGAGGGGAGGTTCGTATCGGCGGAACCTCCACTGACGGCCGTTCGACCCTGCTTTTCTTCCTCTCGCCCACTTGCCCGGTTTGCAAGACGATGTTGCCGATCCTCGTTTCGATGACGAAGGAAAACCGGCAGAGCACGCGTCTCGTCCTTGCCAGCGATGGCGATGAGGCGGCGCAGATGAAGATGATCCTGCGCGAAAAGCTGTCAGACTATCCCTTCGTGCTTTCCACCGACCTCGGCCGGGCGCACGGCGTGGGCAAGCTGCCCTATGCCGTGCTGTTGGGTCCCGACGGCAAGGTGGCGGCCAAGGGGCTTATCAACAATCGGGAGCATGTCGAAAGCCTGTTCGAAGCGCAGCGCACCGGCATTGCTTCCATCCAAGACTATATGGCGCGCCGCGAACTGGCGTCCTGATCGAGATAAGACGGAGCGAAAAATGAATAGACTTGACAGGATCATGGAACGGATGAGCCGCACGGCCGCACGGACCATGTCTCGCCGCAGCTTCTTTGCCCGGATGGGCGCGGCCGGCATCGCGGCTTCGCTGCCG
The DNA here is from genome assembly GCF_035276005.1 of Rhizorhapis sp. Lineage (NCBI taxonomy): Bacteria > Pseudomonadati > Pseudomonadota > Alphaproteobacteria > Sphingomonadales > Sphingomonadaceae > Rhizorhapis > Rhizorhapis sp. The sequence continues at coordinate 11,129 of NZ_DATEMB010000029.1, read as the reverse complement.
CTGCTGCCGGTGTCACGCGCCAATGCGGCGCAGCAGCCGGGCGAAAGCGGCGATCCGCAGTCCTGCGACTATTGGCGCTATTGCGCCATTGACGGCTTTCTCTGTTCCTGCTGCGGCGGCAGCACGTCCACCTGTCCGCCGGGAACCGAGCCTTCGCCCATCACCTGGGTCGGCACCTGCCGCAATCCCGTCGACGGCAAGGATTATGTGATTTCCTATAATGATTGTTGCGGCAAATCCGCCTGCGGCCGCTGCCTGTGCAATCGCAATGAAGGCGATACGCCGGTCCACCAACCGTCAAGCTCCAACGACATCAACTGGTGCCTGGGTACGGATGTCGGCATTGTTTACAACTGCTCGACCGCCGTCGTGATGGGCACAGCTTAGCTGGGAGAGGCAGTGCGTATTTCGCTGATCCTGGCAGCAGCGGTGCTGGTCATGGGCCTTGCCGCAAATGGTGTGGCGCCGGCGCCCAATCTGTCGCGCAATGGCCGCCCTGCACGCGTCAACTATATGACGGAGTGCCAGGGATGCCATTTGCCGGACGGCAGCGGCATGACCGGGAAGGTTCCGTCCCTGAAGGGCGAGATTTCGAGCTTCCTGACGGTTGAAGGAGGAAGACAGTTCCTCATTCAGGTGCCGGGCTCGGCCAATTCCAAACTGAGCGATGCTGATCTCGCGGAACTCATAAATTGGATGATCACGACGATGGACAAGCCCGCTGCCGGAACGTTCGATCCCTACACCCCGGAGGAGGTGGCATCCTACCGCGCCAAGCGTTTGCTGGAGGTTACACAGGTGCGCGAGCGGCTTGTAAGCCGCTTCGCCGCCGAAAAACCGGTGCAGCATTGAAGCAGTTGTACATTGAATCAGCGCCACTTCTCTCCCGTTCGGCCTGAGCCTGTCGAAGCGGCCTCCACTTCTCGTCCAGAACAGGATCGGGCTTCGACAGGCTCAGGGCGAACGGAGAGCAGGTGATCGCAGTTTGAGGCCCTTCGCTTTAGTTCCTTGGACGACAAGCCATTTTCGGTCATGGGTGTTCTCGTTGTTTATAGTGCGCCCGTTTGTGGCTTTAACTACGCAAGAGTGAGGCCGAATGTTTGCCAATAAGCGCACCTGGATTGTCGAGTGGGGGGATTGCGATCCTGCCGGTATCGTTTTCTACCCCCGGTTCTTTGCTGCGTTCGATACGTCGACGTCGCGGCTCATTGAAGCTGCGACGGGCCGGAAAAAGGCGGACATCATCCGTTCGAACGGCATTGTCGGCTGGCCGATGGCCGACACCCACGCGCGTTTCATGGCGCCGGAAAGTTTTGGCGACGAAGTGGAAATCGAAACGCGGATCACGCATGTAGGCCGTTCCAGCTTCTCGCTGGAGCATCGCCTTTCCAAGGATGGAACGCTCTGCATCGAAGCGAGCGAGGTGCGGGTTTGGGCTGCTCACCGCAGCGACGGCAAACCGGGCATCGAGAGCGTGCCCCTTCCCGATGAACTGGCGGCGCGCCTGCGCGGGGAATGAAGCGCAGTCAGCTCCGCGGGCGGTCCGGCTCGCTTAGGAGGGCCGGGTTGCCGAGCGCGAACTTCCGCAAATAGCTCGACCGGATCAGCGGAGTGGGGAACAATGTCCCGGCTTCCGCCAGTGCATCGACCTTTGCAAAGGTTTCGGTGTCAATCGGCTCGCCGGCCTCGGCAAGGATCTGGCTCGCCTGCTCGGGCGTGCGCGCTCCCAGGATCGGGATGCGCCCCTTGCCAGACTGCATCAGCCATCGGAGGGCGAGCTTCCGGGGGGAGTGGCCGGTTTCGGCAGCGATGACCAAAAGGCCGTCGCGCACCGCGCGCAGGGCCGGAGACAGCTTGTCGAGATTCTGGCGTTGCGGCTGTTCGCTTCCTGTAAGCGCGCCTGCGGCCAGCGGTCCCCAGCAGAAGCACGCCAGATCGAGAGCGTCCGCCATCGGCAGCAGGTCCCGCTCCACACCGCGGGACGCAGCATTATATTCAAGCTGGACGGCCACAACAGGTGCGCGCCTTTGCTGCTCGGCGATCGTGACCGCGCGGGAGGCGAGCCAGGCGGGAGTGCCGGAAAGCCCGAAATAGAGGATCTTCCCCGACGACACGAGATCGTCGGCGGCACGCAGGATTTCCTCGAGCGGGGTCGTAAAGTCCCAGAAGTGCAGCCACAGCAGGTCGATGCGGTCCGTGTCGAGACGGCGAAGGCTGCCCTCAACCGACTGGATCATCGAACGCCGGCTGTTCCCTCCGGCCAGCGGGTGCGCGGAACTGGAGGCGGTATATTTGGTCGAAAGGACGAGCTCTTCGCGCCGGCCGCGAGCAAATGCGCCGACAATCTCCTCACCAAGGCCATTGGCGTAGTTGGGAGCGGTGTCGATCGTCGTTCCGCCTGCTTCGACGAAGCGCGTCATGATCTCTTGCGCGGCTTCCGCCGGACAACCCCAGTTGCGGCCATCGCCGAAGGTCATTGTCCCAAGCGCGATTTCGGAACTGCGCAGACCGGAGCGGCCGACCAGAGTTTGTCCCAACATGATTCCGCTGCTCCTTTGAGGGATGGGTACAAATTCCTTTGCCGTCATTCACGAAGGCGGAGAACCATCTTCTGCGGTGACGGCCCGATCTATCGCGAATGACAGGAAATTGCGGCGATCTGTTCCCTAATGGGCCGCGTCGCGCAGGCCCAGCCCGACGGCGATGAGCCGTTCCGACAACTCGCTCGCCCGTTCCGACCAGATGGGCAGTTCGGCGATCTCGATAATGTCGATCGCCCCTTCCTCCGAAATAAAACGCGCTGCGGAAAAGCTCTTGATGCACAGCGCTCCCGACGAACGGCGCGAAAGGACGCCGTTGGCCACGAGATTGCGGCGTTCGAGAACTGCGGAAATTTCGGCCATGGCATCGCGCAGAGCCTGTGCATCATTGTGCCAGTTGACGAGTCGCTCCTCGATCACCTGGCGCTTTTCGGCGAACGGCATCGCTTTCAAGGTATAGGAAAGGAATTTCTGCTTTTCCTGCGTGCAGAACCAGCGCGCCACGAACTGGCTGACACGATAATCGAGCAGCGAGCAGCGGGCGATGAATCCCCCGATAGCAGCATGGGCGGCGCGCATTTCAGCATCGGCTTCATGTATTTCCATGGCGATCCTCCTCAGGCTGCTGCCTGGCTGGCCCAACCGGCCGCCCACTCGCCCGCGACATCTTCGGCAAGCGTGCCGCTCGATGCGTCATGGCGTTCAATATCGACGAGGCGGCGCGCCCCGCAACCCGCCAGCACCGCGTCCCACCGGTCGCCGGCAGCGCAAAAGGTGTCGGCATAGGTACGGTCGCCAAGCGAGAAGACCACATAGTCCTTGCCCGCAAGGTCCGCTCCCCCTTCAAGGCTGGCGAAGAGCGCCTGGCCATTGTCGGGAATTTCGCCATGCCCATAGGTGGACGACACGATCACCAGAAGCCCGAAATCATCGAACGCCGAAGCATCGAGTCCGTCCATAAGCTGGCGCTCGCACTCTATTCCAGCACCGGACAATGCGGTTTCAATTTCTTCTCCGCACATGTCGGCAAGCCCGGTCATCGTAGCAACGAAGATGCCGGCGCGCAGATTTCCGCTCGACATAGGTCTCCAATTTCGAAATATGAGTCGTAAAGAAACCCAATATGCAATATATAGCAGATATGCAAGCCACCAACCCGAAGTCAGATCAAGAAAGTTTCGCGGGCAGCCTGGAAATCGCGCGGCGCATTCGTTCGGCCCGCGCGCGGGCTGGCTTCACCCGCAAGCAATTGTCCGCCGCCTCGGGCGCGTCGGAGCGCTATCTGGCGCATCTTGAGGCGGGGACCGGCAATCCCTCCGTGGAGATGCTGCTGGCGATTGCCGATGCGTTGGGCATGGCGATGGCGGACCTCTTGCCGATGGGTGGGGAGCGGGACCAGGCGGTCGCGCAGGCGGCCCAGCTGTTGCGCCGCTTGCCGCCAGAACGGGTTCAGGGGGCGTTGAAATGGCTTGGCGAGCAGCCTGACGGGCTGGACGGGAAGGGGCGGCGCATCGCCCTTATTGGCCTGCGCGGCGCGGGAAAATCTTCGCTGGGAAAGGCGCTTGCCGATCGCATGGGCGCTCCTTTCTTCGAGATGTCGAAAGAGGTCGAACGGCGCTATGGCGGCTCCATAGGGGTGCTGCTCGAAATCAATGGGCCGTCAGCGTTGCGGCGCTACGAGGCGGAAGTGCTGGCGGACATCTGTCAGCACAATCCCGCGGCCGTGGTGGCCGCGCCTGGGGCCATTGTCGCCGATGGCAAGCTTTATGACCAATTGCTGCGCACGGCCTGGACCGTTTGGCTGCAGGCCAAGCCCGAAGACCATATGGACAGGGTGGTGGCGCAAGGCGACCTGCGGCCCATGACCGGAAATCGCGCGGCGATGAACGACCTCAAGACAATTCTTGCGGCCCGCGAGGCCGATTATGGCCGGGCCGACGCCCGGCTCGACACCTCGGCGCAGGACTTTGACCAGACGCTGAAGCAGCTTGAAAGCATCGCCATCGACCTCATGAAATGAATTATATTGCTTGTTTGATTCCTATCAATGCGCTATTGTGCGTTTCGTGATCGGGATTGAGGAGCGATTCGATGGCAACCCTGCCTGCTGAAATTGATGCGCCGGGAGCGGCGTTGTTTACTTACGACCTGGATGGCAACAGCTACCGGCACTGGAGTGTCAGCATCGAGGGCCGGATTGCCACCCTTACGATGAACGTGGACCCGGATGGGGGACTCGTTCCGGGCTACAAGTTGAAGCTCAACAGCTATGATCTGGGCGTCGACATGGAACTGCACGATATTGTGCAGCGCCTGCGCTTCGAGCATCCCGAAGTTGGATGCGTCGTGCTGACCAGCGGCCAGGACCGCATCTTCTGCTCGGGCGCCAACATCTACATGCTCGGCACGTCGAGCCACGCGTGGAAGGTCAATTTCTGCAAATTCACGAATGAAACCCGCAACGGATTTGAAGATTCCTCCGAGAATGGCAGCTTCAAATTCCTGGCGGCGGTCAACGGCACCTGCGCTGGCGGCGGCTATGAGGTGGCGCTCGCCTGTGACGAGATCCTGCTGATCGACGACCGTTCCTCGGCTGTTTCGCTTCCCGAGGTTCCGCTTCTCGCCGTGCTTCCCGGAACCGGCGGCCTTACCCGCGTGGTCGACAAGCGCAAGGTGCGCAAGGATCTGGCGGACGTCTTCTGCACTTCGGAAGAGGGCGTGCGTGGGCGCCGGGCCAAGGATTGGGGTTTTGTCGACGATATTGCGCCGCGTGGACGCTGGGCGGAAGCCGTCAAGGAGCGGGCCGAAGCGCTTGCCGCCAAGAGCGCGCGCCCGGCGGCGGCCGAAGGGGTGAAGTTGACGCCGATCAGTCGCGTCATCGACGAGGCCGGCTATCATTACAGCCAGGTCGATGTGACCTTCGACCGCGCTCGCGGCTTTGCCACCATTTCGATCAAGACGCCTGTCGATGCGCCGCCCCCCGATGGCGCTGCGATGCAGGCCGAGGGCACCGCATTCTGGCCGCTGCAGATGGCGCGCGAACTTGACGATGCGATCCTGTTGCTGCGCACCAATGAGCCGGAACTGGGGCTCTGGGTGCTCAAGACGACGGGCGACGGCACGAAAGTGCTGGCCTATGACGATGCGATGATCGCGCATCGCGCGCATTGGTTCGTAAACGAGGTGATCGGCATGCTGCGCCGCACGCTGTCACGCCTCGATGTGTCCTCGCGCTCCATGTATGCGGTTATCGAGCCGGGTTCGGCCTTTGCCGGCACGCTGGCTGAACTCGCCTTCGCGGCCGATCGTGGCTATATGCTCGAGCTGATCGCCGATCCTGAAAAGGGTCCCGTGATGCACCTTGGCCAAGCCAATTTCGGGCTTTATCCGATGTGCCACGGCCTTTCCCGTCTTCAGTCGCGCTTTCTTGGCGATCCTGACCGGCTTGCCGAAGTCGAACGGCTTTCCGGCACTCCGATCCCCTCGGGCGAAGCGCATGATCTTGGCCTTGTGACCTTTGCCCCCGACGACATCGACTGGGAGGATGAGGTTCGCCTTGCCATCGACGAACGCACAGGGCTTTCGCCCGATGCCTGTACCGGCATGGAAGCCTCCTTGCGCTTTGCTGGACCGGAAACGCTTTGGTCGAAGGTCTTTGGCCGCCTGTCCGCCTGGCAGAACTGGATTTTCATCCGTCCCAACGCCGTGGGCGAGGGCGGTGCCTTGAAGCTGTTTGGTACCGGTCGCCGCGCCGAATTCGACAAGAAGCGCGTGTGACCTCCGATCGCCGCCGCCCATTCTCTCCTCCCGGGCGGCGGCGATTGTTCAAGAACTCAATATCAAGTGCCCCGCACGAAGGGAGCATGGGAGAATAAGCATGGCGATCGACTACCAGTCTCGGATACCGAACAATGTGGACCTTTCGAACGACCGGGCGCTTCAACGCGCGCTTGAACATTGGCAGCCGGCCTTTATCGATTGGTGGAAGGAACTGGGCCCGACGACTTATCAGGGGCATGAGGTTTATCTGCGCACTGCCACGTCCGTCGACGCCAAGGGCTGGGCGACCTTCGGCCATGTGAAGATGCCGGATTATCGTTGGGGCATTTTCCTTGCCGACAAGCAGGAAGACCGCACGATCGGCTTTGGCGACCACAAGGGCAAGCCGGCCTGGCAGCAGGTTCCCGGCGAATATCGTTCGGCCCTGCGCCGCCTGATCGTCACCCAGGGCGATACCGAGCCAGCATCGGTGGAGCAACAGCGCCTGCTCGCGCTGACTGCGCCCTCGCTTTACGACATGCGCAACCTCTTCCAGGTCAATGTGGAGGAAGGCCGCCACCTTTGGGCGATGGTTTACCTCCTGCACGCCTATTTCGGCCGCGATGGACGCGAGGAAGCCGAGGAGATGCTCTATCGCCACTCGGGCGATGTCGACAATCCACGCATCCTCGGCACGTTCAACGAGCCGATCGATGACTGGTTGTCCTTCTACATGTTCACCTATTTCACCGACCGCGACGGCAAATATCAGTTGAAGTCGCTGGCCGAGAGCGGCTTCGATCCGCTGGCGCGCACCTGCAGCTTCATGCTGACCGAGGAAGCGCACCACATGTTCGTCGGCGAAACCGGCATCGCGCGGATCATCAGGCGCACGCTTGACGAGATGCAGAAGCTTGGGACCGACGATCCTGAAACCCTGCGCAAGGCGGGCGTGATCGACCTGCCGCTGCTGCAGCGCTACATCAACTTCTGGTATTCCTCGGCGCTCGACCTCTTCGGCGCAGAGATCAGCTCCAATGCGGCAACCTATTTCGCCAATGGCCTGAAGGGACGTCCGGACGAAGGGACTTTCGAGGATCATGATTGTTCCGACAGCTTCGAGGAAGTCGATACGCCCGAAGGTCTTGAACGGGTCGCCACGCGCAATGCCATGAACCTCATCACCCGCAATGCCTATGTGCGCGACTGCGGCATCGGGCTCACCCGTTGGAACCGCACGATTGCCAAGGCGGGCTTCCAGCTCGAACTGAAGCTGCCGTCGGAGCGGTTCAACCGCAATGTCGGTGTGTTTGCCGGCCTTAGCTTCAATACCGAAGGCAAGCCCTGTTCTCCCGAAGAAGTGCAGGCGGCGTTGCCGAGCCAGGCCGACCGGGTCTATGTCAAATCGCTGATGGTCGGCGTCACCGAAATCGGCAAATGCGCGAACTGGACCAGTCCGCCGGAACGCGGCATCAATAACATGGCCTTCGAGTTTGATTACGTCCGGGCGGCCTGAGGCCGCTCGATAAAGGGGGCGGTCCGGAACAACCAGGCGCCCCCTGAGGAGAGAGCACTGATGGACACAGCAAAGGCGCGCACCATTGCGCAGCTGCCGGAATCGTTCAATGCAGCGGAAGACCTGCTCGCGCCCAACCTTGCCCGTCATCCGGGCAAGGTTGCCATTATCGACCATCGCGGGACTTGCACCTATGCCGAGCTGGGCGAGCGGGTCGCGCGCATGGGCGGGGTTTTCGCAAATCTGGGGATCAAGCGCGACCAGCGCGTCCTGCTGTGCCTGACTGATACGCGCGATTTTCCGACCATCTTCCTGGGCGCGATCCGGGCGGGCGTGGTCCCGATCCCGCTCAATACGCTGCTGACCAGCGACGATTACGCCTGGATCCTGCACAATAGCGGCGCCAACGCCGTCTTCGTTTCGGCAGAGCTTGCGGAGAAGTGGGAGGCGATCGCCGCTTCCGAACCCCATGTCCATTTCGTATCCAGCGAAGGCGGGCCCTGGGCGGATCTGGAGTCCCTGCTGGTGCAAGCCGAACCCGCAACTCGTCCGGCAGCCACGCATCGGGACGATGTCGCCTTCTGGCTCTATACCTCCGGCTCGACCGGACGACCCAAGGGGGCGATGCACCTGCATGGCTCGATGCGCCTGACGGCCAACCTCTATGCCCGTGAGACCCTGGGGATCCGCGAGGACGATGTCGTCCTTTCGATCGCCAAGCAATTCTTTGCCTACGGCCTGGGCAACGCGCTGACCTTCCCCTATTCCGCGGGCGCGACCGTTGTCCTGTTCAATGGCCGGGCGACACCCGAACCGGTCACCGATCTTTTGAAGCAGCACAAGGTCTCGGTCCTGGCCGGTGTTCCGACCTTTCTTGCCGGTTGGCTGGCGCATTCCTGCTGTCCCACGAAGGAAGAGGCGCCCGCATTGCGTCTCGCGACCTCCGCAGGCGAAGCCTTGCCTCCCCATATCGGACAGGCCTTCAACGAGCGCTTTGGCGCTGACGTTCTGGATGGGCTGGGTTCGACCGAAATGCTTCACATTTTCGTTTCACAGCACCCTGGCGCCGTGCGCTACGGCTGCACGGGCCGCGCAGTGGATGGATATAAGGTTCGTCTGGTGGGCGACGATGGAAGGGAGGCTGCCATAGGAGAAATCGGCAATCTCCACGTCTGCGGCCCGACGACGGCGATCGGCTATTGGCGTAACCGGGACAAATCGGTAGCCACCTTCTGCGGGGAATGGACCATCACTGGTGACAAATATGTGATGGACGAGGGCGGCTGGCTCACCTACGCCGGACGGGCCGACGATATGCTGAAGGTGGGGGGCATCTATGTGTCGCCCATTGAGGTGGAAGAGGCGCTTGCGAGCCACCCTGACGTGCTCGAAGCAGCGGTGGTGGGAGCAGAGGATGAGGACGGCCTTGTGAAGCCTCATGGCTATGTTGTGCTCCACAATCAGGTTTCGCCCGATGCCGCCCTTGAAGAAAGGCTCAAGACGCACGTCAAGGAGCGTCTGGCACCCTATAAATATCCCCGCTGGATCACCTTCGTCGATGAGCTGCCCAAGACGGCCACCGGCAAGATCCAGCGCTTCCGTTTGCGGAAAGAAGCATGAGCCAAAACTTGTCCTATGATGTCCTGATTGTCGGCGGCGGTCATGGCGGCGCGCAGGCGGCGATAGCCTTGCGTGGCGCCGGTTTCGAGGGCTCGATCGCCATTGTCGGGCGCGAAACCGAAATGCCCTATGAGCGGCCGCCGCTCTCCAAGGAATATCTGGCCCAGGAGCGTGCGTTCGAGCGGCTTTATATTCGGCCCGCAGAATATTGGCGGGAAAAGGCGGTCGACCTTCTGCTCGGACGCACGGTGATTTCTGTCGACCCACAGGACCATGCGGTGGAATGCCAGGACGGCCCCCGCATCGGCTATGGCAAGCTGATCTGGGCCGCCGGGGGGGATCCCCGCGCGCTGCCGCTGCCGGGCGCGGATCTGCCTGGCGTCCACGCCGTGCGCGACCGCGAGGATGTCGACGCCATCATGGCCGAGTTGCCTGGCGTCGCAAGGATCGTCGTGATCGGCGGCGGCTATATCGGCCTGGAAGCCGCCGCAGTGTTTTCCAAGCTCGGCAAGCAAGTGACCTTGCTTGAGGCGCTTCCGCGCGTGCTGGCGCGCGTCGCAGGTGAAGAGCTGTCCGGCTTCTACGAAGCCGACCATCGCGCGCATGGCGTCGATCTGAGGGTCAACCAGCAGATCGAGGCGCTGGAGGGCGAGGGGCGTGTTTCGGGAGTCCGGCTCCGTTCTGGCGAGCTCTTGTCCGCAGATTTGGTGATCGTCGGGATTGGCATCATCCCCTGCGTCGAACCTCTGATCGCCGCCGGGGCGGAAGGGAGCAACGGTGTCCTTGTCGACCCCCAGTGCCGAACCACGCTGCCCGACGTTTTTGCCATCGGCGATTGCGCCGCGCATGCCAACCGCTTTGCGGATGGCGCAGTGATCCGCCTTGAGTCCGTGCAGAACGCCAACGACATGGCCCAGACGGTGGCCAAAACCATCTGCGGCGAGGAAACGGAATATGCGGCGACCCCCTGGTTCTGGTCGAACCAATATGATCTCAAGCTGCAGACGGTTGGTCTTTCCACCGGCTATGACCAGGCTGTGCTGCGCGGTGACCCCGCCAGCCGCAAATTCTCCGTGGTTTATCTGAAGGGCGGGAAAGTTGTCGCGCTCGACTGCGTGAACAATGCGCGCGATTACTCACATGGCCGCAAGCTGGTTGAACTGGGCATTGCCGCCGACGCAGAGGAACTGGCCGATGCAGGCCGGCAGTTGAAGGAATGGCTGGCGGCCCAGGCCGCATGAACAGGGAATCGAGATTATGAGCGAACGTCCAGCGACACCCGAAGCATTCGTCACGCATCTTGTTACAGTCACGGCCGCGATCGGCGGACAGGCGCTTGGTCCAGACCTTGAGGACCGGCTGAACAGCGAATTCCCGGCAGGGAGTGCCTGGTTCGAAAAAACGGCTGATCTCTGCCGGCAGGGATGCGAGGAGGGCTGGCTTTGCGCGCGTGAAGCGGGCGGCATCAAGTTCGGGCGCGCTGTGCCTGCCGCGGACGTGCTCAACGGCATGTCGGTCGATGTCGTCGAAATGGACGATGTCGTAGGACCCCATCACAGCCATCCCAATGGCGAGATCGATCTCATCATGCCGATCGATGCGGCAGCACAGTTCGATGGGCGCGGCGCTGGCTGGAAAGTGTATCGTCCGGGCTCAGCGCACCATCCGACCGTATCCGGCGGCAAAGCCCTGGT
>NZ_DATEMB010000028.1:0-17200 GCF_035276005.1 Rhizorhapis sp. | reverse complement strand
GCCGACGCGCTCTATCGCTTCGTCCAGGGTCATCACTGCGCGGCGGGCGACCACATGCATGGCCGGTTGCATCCGCGCCTTCATCTGCCCATAGGCTGCGATAAGGTCGTAGATCGACGCATCCCAGGCGCCTTTCCTGACGGTGCGAAGGCCCTCGGGCGCAGGGCGGACGAAAACGTCCCTGCCAATCCGGTCGCAGGCCATCAGGCGGGCGCCAGCTTCGCGCATGGCATTGAGCCGCTGCAGCCGGAGGTGCAGCCGCAGCGCCAATTCCTCCGGCGATGGATCGACGGCCGGATCCTTTGGCAGCAGCAGGCCGGATTTGAGATAGGCAAGCCAGGCGGCCATAACGAGATAGTCGGCCGCAATTTCGAGCTTCAGCTCGCGGGCATTTTCGATGAAGCTCAGATATTGCTCAACCAGAGCGAGGATGGAAAGCTCCCGCAGGTCCACCTTCTGGGTCCGGGCAAGGGCCAGCAGCAGGTCAAGCGGTCCTTCCCAGCCATCCAGCTCCACCGTCAGGACATCGGGTGATCCGGCGGGCAGGGAAGGGCGATCGACCAGATCCGCCCAGTCGGCCGCCACATCATTCATGCCAGCGCCAACAACTCGTCGCGTTTGGCGGCGAGTTCCTCATAGGGCCGGTCATCCGGGGGGGCGGCAATGCTGACCATGGCGCGGTCAAGGCGGGCCCGCGATTCCGGGCGTATCTCATCAAGGGCGTCGGCGATACCGCGCATCTCCTCCGTGCGGCCCCAGCAATTGAGGGCGAGGTCGCATCCTGCTGCTACCACGCTCGCGGCTAGGGCTGGAACGTCACCCTTCAATGCCTTCATGTCGAGATCGTCGGACATCAGCAGGCCGTCGAAGCCGATGCGTCCCCGGATGATCCCACCGATGATGGCAGGCGAAAGGCTGCAGGGCAGGTCTTTGTCCCAGGCGGTATAGACGATATGGGCGGTCATTCCCATGGGTGCGGTGTTGAGCGCGCGAAAAGGCGCCAGATCGGTCTCCAGCGCTCCCTCATCAGCATCCACGACGGGCAGGTCCAGATGACTGTCCACCAGGGCACGGCCATGCCCCGGCATATGTTTCACAATACCGCAGACGCCGCCGCGGCGAAGTCCGTCGAGCACGGCCCTGCCAAGCGCCGCGACCCGAAGCGGTTCGCTCCCGAGCGCCCGGTCCCCTATGATATCATTGGCTCCGGCCTGACGCACATCCAGCAGCGGAAGCGCGTCCACATTGATGCCCGCGTCCCGCAGTGTTGCAGCAATCGCCTGGGCATTGCACCGGGCAGCTTCGATCGCGCTCGCCGGAGCAATGTCATAAAGCCGGTCAAAGGCCGCTTGCGGCGGAAAGGCCGGCCATGCCGGCGGCTGCATGCGGGCCACGCGGCCGCCCTCCTGGTCGATCATGATGGGAAGGTCGTCCCGGCCATGGAGCGCCCTCAACTCGTCAGTGAGCGCCCGTAACTGATCCTGGCTTTCGGCATTCCTTTTGAAGATGATGTAGCCCGCGGGTTCGGCATCCCTGAACAGGGCGCGCTCGTCTTCCGTCAGGGAAAGACCGGCAAGGCCGAAGATGACTGGCTTCATGAGCGGCGGCCAATTGGATGATTCATTCCGGCTTAATAAGCTGAATCAAAAGCCGCCGCCATGGGGGTTCGGTCTGGAAACCCCAAAGAAATCACTATCTCCATGAGGCGTAGAGATCGGGCCGCCGGTCCGCAAGATTGCGGACGCTGCCCTTTTCCCGTGCCCAGTCCAGGTCGGAAAGGCTGAGATCGGCGATTGTCATTCCTTCGACGTTCGGCGTCGCCTCTCCCGCTATGCCGTCACGTGGGAAAGGGAAATCGCAGGGGGTGAAGATGGCGCTGACGCCATATTGCAGATCCATGTTGGCGACCCCCTGCAGATTGCCGCAATTGCCCGACAGCACCACATGGCACTGATTTTCGATGGCGCGAGCCTGGCTGCAATAGCGCACGCGCAAATAGCCGGGCTGGCTGTCGGTGCAGAAGGGCACGAACAGCAGTTTCGCCCCCTGGTCGACAAGGTGGCGCGACAGTTCCGGGAATTCGGAGTCATAGCAGATAAGGACGCCGACGGCCCCGCAGTCTGTTTCGATTGCATCAGCACTGCCGCCGCCCTCGATTCCCCAGAAAGCGGCCTCATTGGGTGTGGCGTGAACCTTCTGCCGAATGTGCAGTGAGCCGTCGCGAAGGGCAATATGGCAGATATTGCGGGGGATGCCGTTCCCGTCGCGGCTGATATGCGTGCCCGCGATGATGTTGATATTTTGATCGCTCGCAAGCCGCCTGAACAGCGCCGCCAGATCAGGCGTCAGCTTGGTGAGGCGGTCGATGTCCACCTCCACGTCAAGGGAGGGCGGCTGGCAACTTAGCAATGCAAGAGTGAAAAATTCGGGAAAGACCACAAAGTCGGCCTCATATTCGGAGGCCAGCTTTGTGAAATATTCGACCCGCGCGGCAAAATCGGCGAAGCTTGCCACGGTTCGTGCTTCGAACTGAACCGTGGCGACACGTGCCTTTTGCCGCGCGGCAATCATCAGATCAGGCCCAGTTCGCCATCTCGGCTTCGAGATTCACCCGGATTTGTTCGAAGAACTGCTCCGTCGTCATCCACGGCTGATCCGGGCCGATCAGGATCGCCAGATCCTTTGTCATGTGGCCATCTTCGACCGTCTTGACGCAGACCTTTTCAAGCGTTTCGGCGAACTTGGTCACCAGCGGCGTTTCGTCGAACTTGCCGCGATATTTGAGGCCACCGGTCCAGGCGAAGATCGAAGCGATCGGATTCGTCGAGGTCTGCTTGCCCTGCTGGTGCATGCGATAGTGACGAGTGACAGTGCCGTGCGCGGCTTCGGCTTCGACGGTCTTGCCATCGGGAGTCATCAGCACGGACGTCATGAGGCCCAGCGAGCCGAAGCCCTGAGCAACGGTGTCGGACTGAACGTCGCCGTCGTAATTTTTGCAGGCCCATACGAACTTGCCGCTCCACTTCAGCGCGGAAGCGACCATGTCGTCGATCAGGCGGTGCTGATATTCAATGCCGAGCGCGTCGAACCGGGCCTTGAACTCCTCGGTGAAGACCTCCTCGAACAGGTCCTTGAAGCGGCCGTCATAGGCCTTCATGATCGTGTTCTTGGTGGACAGATAAAGCGGCCATTTCCGGTCGAGCGCGTAGTTCATCGATGCACGGGCGAAGTCGCGGATCGATTCGTCGAGATTATACATGGCCATCGCAACGCCCGAAGAGGGGAACTGGAACACCTCTTCGTCGATCGTCTTGCCATCCTCACCCTCAAAGACGAGACGCAACTTGCCGGCACCCGGGACCAGGAAATCGGTCGCGCGGTACTGGTCGCCGAAGGCATGGCGGCCAATCACGATGGGGTCGGTCCAGCCGGGCACGAGACGGGGCACATTGCGGATCACGATAGGTTCCCGGAAAACCACGCCGCCCAGGATGTTGCGGATGGTGCCGTTGGGCGACTTCCACATCTTCTTGAGGCTGAACTCCTCGACGCGCGCTTCGTCCGGAGTGATAGTGGCGCATTTTACGCCTACGCCATATTTCTTGATGGCGTTGGCGGCATCCACGGTGATCTTATCGTCGGTGCGATCGCGCTCCTCGACGGCGAGGTCATAATAATGGAGGTCAATGTCAAGATAAGGCTGAATGAGGCGCTCGCGGATCCATTGCCAGATGATGCGCGTCATCTCGTCGCCGTCGATTTCGACTACCGGATTCTTGACCTTGATTTTCGCCATTCGTTTTGTCGCTTTCGTGCCTAGGGTAGGGTTTGCGAAGGCCTCTAGGCAAAGCAGGCGCAATGATCAACTGCGAAGGGGAAAGTTTCCATGTTTGTGAGAGTAATGATTTGCATTATCGTTTGACGCTTGACCTGGTAGCGAGAGGAAAATCCTCATCTCGCCTCCGCTCCGATATGCCAAGGCGTTGTATCTAGGGCGGCTACAGCCTAAAGAGCGGCCATGATATCGGAAAATTCCTACGCCGTTCCCGGCACGACCACCGTCAAATGGCGTTTCCCTTCGGTCCACCCCGAAGGGCGCAAGTTCGGAGCCATTGCGGCAGGCATTGCCGTGCTTGCCTGGTTATTCGTCCCTTGGCTTACCTGGCCGATGATCGTGCTGACGATATGGGTGCTGGCCTTCTTTCGGGACCCCATCCGGGTGACGCCGGTGGACGACAGCCTTGTGGTGGCGCCCGCTGATGGGCTGATCACCTTGATCCAGAATGTGCCGCCGCCCCGCGAGTTGCTCGGTCCGGATGGACTTGGCCAGGATGAGATGACGCGCGTTTCGATCTTCATGAGCGTGTTTGACGTCCACATCAACCGGGCGCCGATCGGAGGGACGATCAAGGCGGTCATTTACATCGCCGGCAAGTTCCTGAACGCCGATCTCGACAAGGCAAGCGAAGATAATGAGCGGCAGCATATTCTGGTCGAGCGGCCGGACGGCGTGCGAATCGGCTTTACCCAGATTGCGGGTCTGGTCGCGCGGCGGATCGTGCCTTTTGTGAAATCCGGCGATGTCGTGGCGCATGGCCAGCGCATCGGCCTGATCCGCTTCGGCAGCCGTGTGGACGTCTATCTGCCAAAGGGGACCGCGCCCCGCGTGACATTGGGCCAGCGAACCATCGCAGGGGAAACGGTGCTGGCAAAGCTGGGCGATGCCAATCCCACCTTGGGAGTGTCGCAGTGACCGCTCCGGAAGGGCCGGCCGTCAGGCGGGGGATCAGCCTGCGTCAGGTTGCACCAAATGCGGTGACGGCGATGGCTCTTTGTTTCGGTCTTACCGGCATCATGTTCGGGATCAGGGGCGAGTGGGAAAAGGCAGTTGCGGCAATCATCTTTGCCGGCGTGCTGGACGGGCTGGATGGCCGCATTGCTCGCTTGCTGAAGGGCGAAAGCCGCTTTGGGGCCGAGTTGGACTCGCTTTCGGACGTGATAGCCTTCGGCGTGGCGCCAGCACTGGTCATCTATCTCTGGTCGCTTCAATATATGCCGAAATTCGGCTGGATCATTGCGCTGGCCCACGCCGTATGCTGCGCGCTGCGGCTGGCGCGCTTCAACGCCAATATCGACGCTGATGATCAGCCGCATAAATCCGCGGGCTTCCTGACCGGAGTGCCTGCGCCTGCTGGAGCGGGCCTTGCTTTCGTGCCCTTCTACCTATGGCTGGCGACCGGCCTTGACATTTTCAGGGCCTCCTATGTCGTCGCTCCCTGGGTGGCAGTGATCGCCTTTCTGATGATTTCCAATGTTGCGACCTATAGCTGGAGCTCATTGCGGTTGCGGAAGAACATCAGGCTGGAGGCGATCGCCTTTGCCGGACTGTTGAGTGCCGCACTTATTACGGCGCCATGGCCTACCCTGCTTGGGGTCGCGCTCATCTATCTCGTGCTGATCCCCTTTGGCATTGCCAGTTACGCCAAGGTCAGGCGGCAGCGCGGGTAGGGCGGAGCTGCCGTATCACGCGCGTAGAACCTGACCGCGCAGGACGCCGGGGCGGCGTCCGCCAGGGTGCGGGCTGACGGCTGAGCGGCTGCATCCTGAGTGCGGCAATCATCTTGTCCTTATATGCCGCGACCGTGACTGCCATGATCAGAATTGCGGTGGCGCCTGCGCCTGCGAAAAGCAACGAAGCAAATAGCTGAAACATACAAGTTTCCTTTCTTGCCCTTAATGGAGCCGCGCCAGTGTTCCTGCCTCCGCTGGAGCGGCGAGTTGTGTTGCGCTGAATCCTATATGTTCACTATTTGTTCCAAATTCCCTCCTCTGTCAACCCTTGCCTTTCCTCTTCGGGAGGGTTAAGGGGCCCGCCTATTCCACATGGGAATCGCACATACCGGTGCCGGGCGTGAGCGCGGTCACAGGTTCCCAGAGGTCAAACCGGAAGGAGATAAGATTATGGCGGCACCTGTCGTCACCATGCAGCAATTGATCGAGGCCGGCGCGCATTTCGGCCACCAGACGCACCGCTGGAACCCCCGCATGAAGCCGTACATCTTCGGCGAGCGGAACGGCATCCACATTCTCGACCTGTCGCAGACGGTTCCCCTCTTCGCCCGTGCGCTCGACTTCGTGTCGCAGTCGGTGGCGCATGGCGGCAAGGTCCTGTTCGTCGGCACCAAGCGGCAGGCGCAGGAGCCGATTGCTGAGGCCGCGCGCAAGTCGGGCCAGCACTTCGTGAATCATCGCTGGCTGGGCGGCATGCTCACCAACTGGAAGACGATCTCCCAGTCGATCAAGCGCTTCAAGGCGCTGGAAGAGCAGCTTTCGGGCGACACCCATGGTCTGACCAAGAAGGAAGTGCTGCAGCTCACCCGTGAGCGCGACAAGCTGGAGCTGTCGCTGGGCGGCATCCGCGACATGGGCGGCATCCCCGATGTGATGTTCGTCATCGACGCCAACAAGGAAGAACTGGCGATCAAGGAAGCCAACACGCTGGGCATCCCTGTCGTCGCGATCCTTGACTCCAATGTCGATCCGAGCGGCATCGCCTTCCCGGTTCCGGCCAATGACGACGCGAGCCGCGCCATCCGCCTCTATTGCGATGCCATTGCTGCCGCTGCCACCAAGGGCGGGCAGGGCGCTGCCCAGGCTGCGGGCGTTGATCTTGGCGCTCTGGCAGAGCCGCTGGCTGAAGAAGCGCTTGCTGCTGAAGCCTGAGCGCTTCGCGAAACTGCAATGCTTGACGGGTAGGGCGCTCTGCAATGGGCGTCCTCCCTGCATTTGAAACGATCTGAAGACGAAGGAACAGACAATGGCCGAGATTACCGCCGCCACTGTGAAGGAACTGCGTGAGCGCTCCGGCGCCGGCATGATGGACTGCAAGAAGGCGCTTGCTGAAACCAATGGCGATATCGAGGCTGCGGTCGACTGGCTGCGTACCAAGGGTCTCGCCGCCGCGCAGAAAAAGTCGAGCCGTACCGCTGCCGAAGGTCTGGTGGGCGTGGCCGTCGCTGGCGTGAAGGGCGCCGCCGTGGAGGTCAACAGCGAAACCGACTTCGTTGCAAAGAACGATCAGTTCCAGGATTTCGTCCGGGGCGTTACCGCCATTGCGCTTGATACCGGCGCTGCCGACGCTGCGACGTTGCTCGCTCAGGCGCACCCCAGCGGCGGTACTGTGCAGGACGTGCTTACCAACAGCATCGCGACCATCGGCGAGAATCAGTCGGTCCGCCGCGTGGCGCAGCTCTCGGTCGGCAAGGGACTGGTGGTGGACTATGTCCACAATGCCGCGGCTCCAGGCCTAGGCAAGATCGGCGTTCTGGTCGCGCTCGAATCCGAAGCGCCCGCTGACGTCCTCCAGCCGCTCGGCAAGCAGATCGCGATGCACATCGCGGCAGCTTTCCCGCTTGCGCTGAAGGCAGACGACATCGACCCCGCTCTCATCGAGCGTGAACGGGCGATCGCGACGGAAAAGGCTGCTGAATCGGGCAAGCCCGCCGAGATCATCGCCAAGATGGTAGACGGTGCCGTCGCCAAATATGCGAAGGAAAATGCGCTCCTGAGCCAGCTCTTCGTGATCGACAACAAGACGCCAGTAGCGGACGTCGTGGCAAAGGCTGCCAAGGATGCTGGCGCGGCCATCGCGCTCACCGGCTATGTCCGCTTCCAACTCGGCGAGGGCATTGAGAAGGAAGCTACGGACTTTGCCGCGGAAGTTGCGGCGGCAGTCGGAGCGGCCTAATTCACTTCCTCCCCTTGCCGGGGATCATTGCATTATTCGCTTGTCCTCCCAATTCTCGTCATTCCCGCGAAAGCGGGCCCAACTATCCTCTTGGGTTTGACGTCAGAGTTTGCCGTGAAATGGGTTCCCGCTTTCGCGGGGATGACGGAAAATGGGAGTGCTGCAACAATCCTCGGCCTGGGTAGGAAAGATTTTCCGGACATCGCATTTCGACCGACAACAACGCTTGGCACTATGGCGCGTACTGACTAAGGTGCGCGCCATTCCCTTATCGGCAACGGACCATTTCCCGCATGACTCGCCCGCGCTTCAATCGCATCCTCCTGAAACTTTCAGGCGAAGTCCTGATGGGCTCGGGCCAATTCGGCATTGACCCCGAGACAGTGGAACGAGTGGCCGGGGAAATCGGCGCTGCCAAGGAAGCGGGGCATGAGCTTTGCCTAGTGGTCGGCGGCGGCAATATCTTTCGGGGCCTTGCAGCGGCGGCCAAAGGCTTCGACCGAACCAGCGCCGACTATATGGGCATGCTGGCCACGGTGATGAACGCGCTTGCCGTGCAGAACGCGCTCGAACGCATGGGCTATGAAACGCGCGTTCAATCCGCCATCCCCATGTCGTCGGTCTGCGAGCCCTATATCCGCCGCAGGGCAGTGCGGCACATGGAGAAGGGGCGCATTGTCATCTTCGCGGCGGGTACGGGCAATCCCTTCTTCACGACCGACACCGCCGCGGCCCTTCGCGCCGCCGAAATGGGCTGCGATGCGCTGTTCAAAGGGACCAGCGTCGATGGCGTCTATGATGCCGATCCAAAGAAGGTTCCTACGGCTTCTCGCTATGAAAGCCTCAGCTTCAATCGCGTGCTTACGGACAACCTTCAGGTAATGGATGCCAGCGCCGTTGCCCTGTGCCGCGAAAATGATATTCCCATCGTCGTGTTCAACATCCGCGAACCGGGCAATCTCGCCAAGGTTCTAAGCGGTGATGGCACGGCGACGATCGTGCGAAATGAGGAGAGCTGAACAATGGCCCAATATGACAAGGCCGATCTGGAACGCCGCATGCATGGCGCCGTGGAATCATTGAAGCATGATCTTGCGGGCCTGCGCACCGGCCGCGCCAATACGGCGCTGCTGGAGCCGGTTCATGTCGAAGTCTATGGCGCGATGATGCCGCTCAATCAGATTGCGACCATCTCCGCTCCTGAACCGCGCATGCTTTCGGTCCAGGTGTGGGACAAGAGCAATGTCGGACCGGTAGACAAGGCGATCCGCTCGGCGGGACTTGGTCTTAATCCCATCGTCGATGGACAGAACCTCCGTCTGCCGATACCGGATCTTACCGAGGAACGGCGCAAGGAGCTGGCGAAGCTCGCTGGCCAATATGCCGAAAAAGCGCGCGTTGCAGCCCGCAATGTCCGCCGCGATGGCATGGATTGCCTGAAGACGGATGAGAAGAAGGGCGAAATCAGCGAGGATGAGCGCAAGCGGCTGGAAAATGAAGTCCAGAAGCTGACCGACAGCACTATTGCCGATATCGACGCTGCGGCCCATGCCAAGGAAAAAGAAATCCTTGGCCATTAAGTCCGCTTCTTTCCAGTGACCGATCATCGCTCTTTCAGCGCGCCGACCTATGGTGCGCGTCATGTGGCCATCATCATGGATGGCAACGGCCGCTGGGCGAAGAAGCGCATGCTGCCCCGTTTTGCGGGCCACAAGGCGGGAGTGGAAGCGGTTCGCCGCACGGCCCGCGCCGCTCAGGAAATGGGGCTTGAGGCGCTGACGCTTTATGCCTTTTCCTCCGAAAACTGGAAGCGTCCCGAAAGCGAGGTGAGCGACCTCATGGGATTGCTCCGCCGCTTCATTCTAGCGGATTTGGCAGAGTTCGAGGCGAATAGGGTCCGGCTCAAGGTGATCGGCAATTACCGGGCGCTCGATCCGTCGCTGGTGGCGATGATCGACGATGCCATAGCGCGCACGGCGGATTTTGGACCCACAACCGTGGCGGTCGCGCTGAACTATGGCTCCCAGGATGAACTGGCGCGCGCAGCCCAGACCATTGCGCGCAAGGCGGCAGCGGGCGAAATCACGCCTGATGCCATCGGCCCGGATGCTGTTGCAGCCGAACTTGATACGGTGGGCCTCCCGCCCCTGGATTTGCTGATCAGAACATCGGGCGAGCAGCGGCTTTCAAACTTCATGCTCTGGCAAGCGGCCTATTCCGAACTTTATTTTACCGATACGCTGTGGCCGGATTTCAATGGCGATACGCTTGCCCGGGCGCTCGAGGAGTTCGGACGGCGCGAACGGCGTTACGGTGGCCTATGACCGGAAGTGAGCATGGCTGAGCCGGGACCAAGGCCTGGCAAGGAGCTGCAGACGCGGACGATGATCGGCGTCGCCTTGATTGCGATAGCGCTGGCGGCGCTCATCGCCGGAGGTCCGCTGTTCTGGCTGCTGGCTGCGGTGGCGGGAGTGCTGATGCAGGCGGAGTGGGCTGACCTTGCCAAGGCATCCGCCAACGACCGCCGCTTGTCGCTATTCGCGGTGTCGGTGCCGCTCGCCATATTGTCGCCCTTTGCGGCTGGGCCCTCCTACCTCTCCCTGGCGCTGATGGCCGCGGCTTTCCTGTTCGTGGCGCTGGTTTGCCGCTCGGCACGCCTCGGCGCAGGGATATATTATGTCGGCCTGCCCGTCCTGGCGCTGCTTTATCTACGCGGGCATGAGCATGGCCTGCTGCTGGCCTTCTGGACCCTGGGGCTTGTCTGGGCGACCGACATCGGCGCCTTTTTCGCTGGCCGGAGTCTCGGGGGGCCGAAACTTGCCCCAACGATCAGCCCAAGCAAGACATGGTCCGGCCTGGGCGGTGGCGTGGTAGCAGCGCTGCTTTTCGGTTTTGTCCTTCACGGCGCGCTGGGTTTGCCGATCCGTCTGGCGGCGGCAAGCGGGCTGCTCGCGGTGGCGGCGCAACTGGGCGACTTGTTTGAAAGTTGGCTGAAGCGCCGGGCGGGCGTCAAAGACAGCGGCAATCTTTTGCCGGGCCATGGGGGCGTGCTCGACCGGCTGGACGGCGTCGTGACCGCCGCACCCATTGCGGCGTTGCTGGTGGCAAGTGGCTGGTGACATGAAGAAGCGGCGCATCTCCATTTTCGGCGCGACCGGGTCGGTGGGACAATCCACACTGGACCTTATTGGCCGTAATCCCGAGAGCTACGAGATTGTAGCGCTCACCGCCAATCGAGACGCTGAAGCTCTGGCCAGCGCAGCGCGAGCACATGGGGCACGGCTTGCCGTCATTGCTGATGAAAGCCGCTATACGGCGCTGAAGGACGCGCTCAGCGGCTCCGGCATCGAGGCGGCAGCGGGCGAACAGGCCCTGGTTGAAGCGGCACGGCTGGAGGCGGACTGGACCATGGCAGCCATTGTCGGTTGCGCTGGCCTTCGCCCCACCCTGGCCGCCCTTCAGCAAGGGCGGACCGTCGCCTTGGCGAACAAGGAGTCGCTGGTATCGGCGGGCGTATTGATGATGGACGCCGCCAAAGCGTCAGGCGCGATATTGCTGCCGGTCGACAGTGAGCATAATGCCATTTTCCAGTGCCTTTCCGGAGGCCGGATCGAGGAGGTGCGCCGCATCACGCTCACTGCCAGCGGAGGGCCGTTCCGAACCTTCACGCGGGAGGAGATGAGGTCTGTCACCCCTGCGCAGGCGGTACGTCATCCCAATTGGTCGATGGGAGCGAAGATCAGCATCGATAGCGCCACCATGATGAACAAGGGTCTGGAACTGATTGAGGCTCATCATCTCTTTCCTGTCGGCCTCGACCGCCTCAGCATATTGGTCCATCCCCAATCGGTCATTCATTCGCTCGTCGAGTTCCGCGATCATTCCACGCTTGCGCAACTCGGAAGCCCCGATATGCGTATTCCCATTGCCCATGCGCTGGCCTGGCCGGAGCGGATCGGCACGCCTTGCGCGCCGCTTGATCTTGTGTCGATAGGGCGGCTGGACTTTGAAGCGCCGGACGAGGAGCGCTTCCCGGCGATCCGGCTTGCCAGGGATGCGGCGGAGGCGGATGGCGCCTGCCCGGCGATCCTGAATGCGGCCAATGAGGTGGCGGTGGAAGCCTTCCTTCAGGAAAAAATCGGCTTCCTTGAAATCGCCACGATTGTCGCGGAAACCCTAGGGCGTTACAGTCCGGCCCGACCAAAGGGGGTAGAGGATATTTTCATGATCGATCATGAAGCACGCCGGATGGCGGCCATGATTTTGGAGAAAGTGCTCAATTGACCGAAAGTCCCGGCATTCTGCTGACTATTGTCGCGTTCGTCGCGGTAATCGGGCCGCTCGTCTTCGTGCATGAGATGGGCCATTATCTGGTCGGCCGTCTCTTTGGTGTGAAGGCTGAAACGTTTTCGATCGGCGTCGGCAAGGAACTTGCGCATTGGGTGGACAAGCAGGGCACGCGCTGGCGTCTCGCCGCGCTTCCCATTGGCGGCTATGTCAAGTTCAAGGGCGATGCGGATGGGTCGAGCCAGCCCGATGCGCGCTGGATCGAACTGCCGCCCGACGAACGGGCTCAATGCTTCCCGGCCAAGCCGCTCTGGCAGCGCGCCCTGATCGTTGCGGCTGGTCCGGCGATCAATTTCCTGTTCGCCATCATCATCCTTGCCGGCTTTGCCATGGTCTATGGGCAGAATGTCACGCCGCCCGTCGCCAGCACGGTGATGGAGGGGTCGGCGGCGCAAAAGGCCGGAATACAGGCGGGCGACAGGATAATTGCAATCGACGGCAAGCGCGTCGAGCGGTTCGATCAGGTGGCGCAGGCGGTTTTCTATCGTCCCGGCGAAGTCGTGCATCTCGCCGTTGAGCGGAAGGGAGACGTCGAGCTGATGCCCGTGCGCATCGGCGTCCGCAAGGAAGTCGACCGTTTCGGGAATGAATATCGTATCGGCCTGATCGGTATACAAAGCCCGGAATCGGAACTGCGCGAGGTGTCGGCGCTTGAGGCGCCTGCTATCGCGGTCGAACGCACGGGCTCCATTGTGCGGATGATGGTGAGCACCATCGGCCAGATCATCAGTGGCCGGCGTTCCATGGAGGAACTTGGCGGACCGCTTAAAATTGCGCAGATTTCCGGGGAGCAGGCGGGCCGGGGTTTTGAAGACTTCATCTTCTTCATGGCCCTCATTTCGATTAACCTCGCATTCATTAACCTGTTGCCAATCCCCATGCTCGATGGCGGTCATCTGCTTTTCTACGGGATTGAGGCAATTCAACGCAAACCCGTCAGTCCGGTCGTGCAGGAATGGGCATTTCGCTCGGGACTTGCATTGCTGCTGACGGTCATGCTCTTCGTTACGTTCAACGATTTATCGTCTTTCGGCGTCTGGAAAGGCTTGTCCGGCTTGATTGGCTGAGATGCATGGGGCAGGGAGGCTCCGGGCATTTCGGTTAAGGACCGGCCTTTTTTGTATTTGAAGGTGGAAAACGCGTGACAGCGACAAAAAACAGCAACTTCAATCAGCGTCTGACACTTGCCCTTTTGACCGGAACCATGCTGGCCGGGATTTCGGGACCGGTACTTGCCCAGCAAGCACCGCCGCCTGCTTCGTCACCGGCCGCTCAGCCGCCTGCCGCTGCTCCCGCACCGGTGCAGGCCGGTACCATAAAGTCCATTTCGGTAACGGGAGCCCAGCGGCTGGAGCCCGATACAGTCTTGTCCTACACCAAGCTGCGCGTCGGGCAGCCCTATACCAGGGAAGCATTGGACGCGGCGCTCAAGGACCTGTTCGCAACAGAGCTGTTCGCTGACGTTCAGATCCGTGACGATGCGGGCAATCTCGTCATCGAGATCAAGGAAAATCCGGTCATTAACCGTATTGTTCTGGAGGGCAACAAGCGCCTGAAGGAAGACAAGATCATGCCGGAGATCAAGCTTGCTCCGCGTCAGATCTTCACCCGGTCCAAGGTGCGGGCCGACGTTGCCCGGATCATCGAGCTTTACCGCCGCCAGGGGCGTTTTGCGGCCACTGTCGAGCCGAAGATGGTTCAGCTCGACCAGAATCGTGTCGATATCATTTTCGAGATTACCGAAGGCCCCAAGTCGAAGGTCCGGCAGATCAACATCATCGGCAATGAGAAATTCTCCGATGGCGAGCTGCGCAGCGAAATGGCGACGAAGCAGGCACGCTTCTTCCGCATCTTCAGTTCCGGCACCAGCTATGACCCGGATCGCCTGGCCTATGACCAGCAGAAGTTGCGGCAATTCTATCTGACTGAAGGCTATGCCGATTTTCGCGTGATTTCAGCGGTCGCCGAGCTCACCCCCAACAAGCGCGACTTCATCATCACCTATGTGGTTGAGGAAGGTGATCGCTACAAATTCGGCGATGTGAAGGTCGAAAGCGAGATCCGCGACCTGCAGCCCGCGACGCTTGAGAAGCTGGTGCCCATGAAAAAGGGCGACTGGTACAACGCCAAGCAGGTGGAGGACACGGTCAACTCCATGACCGAGACGGCTGGCCTCTTCGGCTATGCCTTTGCCGAGGTGAACCCGGAGTTCAACCGCAGCAAGGACGATCTCACCATGTCGCTCACCTTCCGGGTGAACGACGCGCCGCGCGTCTATGTCGAACGGATCGACATCAACGGCAACACGCTGACGCAGGACAAGGTCATCCGCCGCGAATTCCGCCTGCATGAAGGCGACGCCTTCAACAGCTTCCAGGTGAAGCGCTCGGCCGACCGCATCAAGTCATTGGGCTATTTCCAGGAAAAGCTGGAGATCGAGCAGAAGCCGGGCTCGGCGCCCGACCGCATCGTACTCGAAACCAATGTCGAGGAAAAATCGACTGGCGAACTGCAGCTCTCGGCGGGTTTCTCCAGCCTTGAGAAATTCATCGTCTCTGCGTCCATCCGGCAGCGCAATTTCCGGGGCAAGGGCCAGGAACTGCGCGCGAGCGTCAATTACTCCAACTATTCCAAGTCGGTCGAGCTTGGCTTTACCGAGCCCTATCTGTTCGACCGCAATATTGCGCTCGGCGGCGACATTTTCCGGCGCGATCTCAACAGCTTCAACTATCTCAACAATAACGACCGCAACACCACCTACGAGCAGACGACCACTGGTTTCCAGATTCGCGCGGGCGTGCCGCTCACGGAATATATGTCACTGGCGTTGCGTTATGGTTTGAGCTTTGATGACGTGACCCTGGATAGGGATCAGTTCTATTCGGACATCGATGGCGACGGCGACCTCGAATGCGACCCGCTTCTGTCAGGGCGCTATCTTTGCGACGCGATTGGTAAACGGACCACGTCGTCGATCGGATATTCGCTTATCTTCGATACGCGCGACAATCGTGTCCGTCCGACCAAGGGTCATAGCCTCACCTTCTCCCAGGATTTCGCGGGGTTGGGCGGCAGCGTTAAATATATTCGCAGCCGCTTTGATGCCGATAAGTTCTGGAGCGTCGGGGGCGGCTTTGTCTTCTCGCTGAGCGCGGAGGGCGGTTATATTCACTCCTTGGAAGGCAAGAGGTTCGACGAGACGGGCTTCGAAATCGACAAGGTCCGCCTCACCGACCGCTTTTTCCTCGGTGAACCGCAGATCCGGGGCTTTGATATTCGCGGCGTGGGACCAAGGGTGGTCCGGCGCTTTCTCAATGCTGACGGCACAGTTTCCGGTCAAAAGACCGACGATGCGCTGGGTGGCCGCGCTTATTATCTTGCGCGCGCAGAACTGGAAATTCCCTTGGGTTCCGGCGCGAAGGAAATGGGATTGCGGCCATCCATATTTGTCGATGCTGGTGCGGTATTTGGCTTGAAGAATCCGTTCATCGATCCAAACCCATCGCCTGGCATATGCCGGAACAGCGCTACCGGCGCTCGCGTCACCCCGACGGGTTTTGCGACCTGCCCGGCCGATGCGGTTCTGGTCCAGAATCCGTTCACCGAGGAATATCTCGGCGACACAATGAAACCTCGTGTTTCGGTGGGCTTCGGCGTCAACTGGAACTCGCCTTTCGGTCCATTCAGGATCGATATAGCCAAGGCTCTGCTAAAAGAGCCGGGGGACGACACCAAATTGTTCACATTCAATGTAGGGACACAATTCTGATGAAGATGATGCTTAAGGCTGCGGCGCTTGCTTTTGCGCCGATCGCCGGTTTTGCGGTGATGGCCGCACCCGCCGCCGCGCAGACCAAGCTCGGTGTTGGCGTTGCCGATCTGGAACAGGCAATGGTCAAGTCCACCGCCTTCTCCAACGCCATGACCGCGATGCAGACCACTTACAAGTCGCAGATCGACGCGTTCAATGCGCGCAAGACGACGCTCGACAATGAATTGCAGACCAAAGCCACCGCAATTCAGACCGCCCAGAAGGCTCCGGGCGCGAACGAGACGGCTTTGCGCCCCCAGATCGAAGCGTTCCAGAAGCGCCGCGGTGAGATACAGGAAGAACTGACGAAGCTTGGCCGTCCGATCGCACTTGCTCAGGCCTATGTCGAGGAACAGATTTCCGCGAAGATCAGCGATGCGCTGAAGTCCGCGATGACCAAGCGCAAGGTGGATCTGGTGCTTCAGCCGGGCGCGACCGTCTCCTATCAGCCCGCGGTGGACATCACTGAGGCCGTGACCGCCGAGTTGAACACTCTGGTTCCAAGCGCCCAGATCGTGCCGCCCGCAGGCTGGCAGCCCGGCCAGCAGAAGCAGCAGCCTGCAGCCGCACCCAGCAGGTAAACGCCATGTCTGAGGGGGCAGAAACAGGGGGCATAAAGGGCCCGCTCGACGTGCGCGCCGTGATGGCGGCGTTGCCGCATCGCTATCCGATGCTGCTTATCGACCGTGTGGAGACGATGGAACTCAACAAATCCATCCATGCGGTCAAGGCAGTGTCGATTAATGAGCCGTTCTTCCAGGGCCATTTCCCTGGAAGGCCGATCATGCCGGGCGTGCTCCTGGTCGAAGCCATTGCTCAGGCCGCGGGCATTTTGGCCGTCGAATCGCTGGGCCTTTCGGGATCGGGCAAGCTCGTCTATTTCATGGGCATCGACGGAGCCAAGTTCCGCGCGCCGGTGGAGCCCGGCTGCCTGATCGACTTCCATGTGTCGTTTACGCAAGTGCGTGGAAGCATCTGCAAATTCGAGGGCAAGGCGATGGTTGGCGGCAAATTGATGGCCGAAGCGCAATGCACCGCCATGATTGCGGACCCACCCGCCTGAAGGTGATTTTGGGTTGTTATTGACCTTGCTCCCCTCCCGCTTGCGGGAGGGATCGGGGGAGGGGCTGTAATCACGGCGGAGGGCTAACCCCTCCCGCAAGCGGGAGGGAAATGACAGCCCTCCTCACTCCCAACCCGCCGCTTGCCTTTCGCGCCAAATAGCGGTAGGGGCCGCTCTTCGCCGAATTTACCGCATCCTCAGGCTGGTCGGAAACCAGCCGCTCATGGAGCAG
>NZ_DATEMB010000027.1:0-22316 GCF_035276005.1 Rhizorhapis sp. | reverse complement strand
CGCTTGCGGGAGGGGTTAGGGGAGGGAATGTCAGCGATGGAGGCGGGCATTACAGGCCCTCCCCCAACCCCTCCCGCAAGCGGGAGGGGAACTCAGGTCACTCAGCCGCCTCGGCGTGGCCGTCCTCGATCTCGTCCAGCGACGCCAGTTCGACGTTGAGGCCAAGCGAGCGCATTTCCTTGACGAGAACGTTGAAGCTCTCGGGAATGCCGGCCTCGAAGGTGTCGTCGCCCTTGACGATCGCTTCATAGACCTTGGTGCGGCCGACCACGTCGTCCGACTTCACCGTCAGCATTTCCTGCAAGGTATAGGCAGCGCCATAGGCCTGGAGTGCCCAGACCTCCATTTCGCCGAAGCGCTGGCCGCCGAACTGCGCCTTGCCGCCCAGCGGCTGCTGGGTGACGAGGCTGTAGGGGCCGATGGAACGGGCGTGGATCTTGTCGTCGACAAGGTGGTGGAGCTTCAGCATGTAGATGATGCCCACCGTCACCTTGCGGTCGAACTTGTCGCCGGTGCGGCCGTCGAACAGGTCCGACTGACCCGAACGGTCAAGCCCGGCCAGATCAAGCATGTCCGCAACATCCGCTTCGCGCGCGCCGTCGAACACCGGTGTGGCCATCGGGACGCCCGTCAGCAGGTTGGAAGCCAGCTCGACGATCTGATCGTTGTTATAGCCCTCGATCTCCGCGGCATAACGCTCGCCATAGACGGTCTTCAGGCGATCCTTGACGGCTTCGGGCGGGCTGCCCGCTGCCGGATCGGGATTGGCGTGACGCCAGTCTTCGAGTGCATGCTTGATCTGCTGGCCCAAACCGCGGGCGGCCCAGCCAAGGTGCGTTTCGAAGATCTGCCCCACGTTCATGCGCGAAGGCACGCCCAGCGGGTTGAGCACGATGTCGACTGGCGTGCCGTCCTCAAGGAACGGCATGTCTTCGACCGGCAGGATGCGCGAAATAACACCCTTGTTGCCGTGGCGGCCCGCCATCTTGTCGCCCGGCTGCAGCTTGCGCTTCACCGCAACGAAGACCTTGACCATCTTCAGCACGCCCGGCGGCAGTTCGTCGCCCCGCTCCAGCTTGTCGCGGCGGTCTTCGAACTTGTCGACGATCAGCTTCACCGCCTCGTCATATTGCGTCTTGACGGCTTCGAGATGCGTTTGGACCGTGTCGTCCTGCACCGCGAACTTCCACCATTCGTGACGTTCGACTTCCTCAAGCAGTTCGTCATTGATCTCGACGCCCTTCTTGACGCCCTTGGGCGCGGCGGTCGCGACCTGGCCCACAAGCATTTCCCGCAGACGGTTGAAGGTGGCGCGGTTGAGAATGGCGCGTTCGTCTTCGCGGTCCTTGGCGAGGCGGTCGATTTCTTCCCGCTCGATCGCCATGGCGCGCTCGTCCTTGTCGATGCCGTGGCGGTTGAACACGCGGACCTCGACCACCGTGCCGGCAACGCCGGGAGGCAGGCGGAGCGAGGTGTCGCGCACGTCGCTGGCCTTTTCGCCGAAGATGGCGCGGAGCAGCTTTTCCTCCGGCGTCATCGGGCTTTCGCCCTTGGGTGTGATCTTGCCGACCAGGATGTCGCCCGGCTCCACCTCTGCGCCGATATAGACAATGCCCGCCTCATCGAGATTGCGCAGCGCTTCCTCGCCGACATTCGGGATGTCGCGGGTGATGTCTTCCGGCCCCAGCTTGGTGTCGCGGGCCATGACCTCGAACTCCTCGATATGGATCGAGGTGAAGACGTCATCCTTCACGATCCGTTCGGAGATCAGGATGGAGTCCTCATAATTGTAGCCGTTCCAAGGCATGAAGGCGACGAGCGTATTGCGGCCCAGCGCCAGTTCGCCCAGTTCAGTGGAGGGGCCGTCGGCAATGACATTGCCCTTCGCCACCACATCGCCCACCTTCACCAGCGGACGCTGGTTGATGCAGGTGTCCTGGTTGGAGCGCTGGAACTTCATAAGCGTATAGATGTCGACGCCCGACTTGCCAGGTTCGATCTCTTCCGTCGCGCGGACAACGATACGGGTCGCGTCCACCTGGTCGACCACGCCCGCCCGCTTGGCCACGATGGCGGCGCCGGAATCGCGCGCCACCGTCTCTTCCATGCCGGTGCCGACGAACGGCGCTTCGGCGCGGACCAGCGGCACCGCCTGGCGTTGCATGTTCGAACCCATGAGCGCGCGGTTGGCGTCGTCATTTTCCAGGAAGGGGATGAGCGAAGCTGCAACCGACACGAGCTGCTTCGGGCTGACGTCCATCAGCGTGATGGTGTCGCGCGGCGCCATCAGGAATTCGCCTGCCTGACGCGATGAGACGATTTCTTCGGAGAAGCTGCCGTCCTCGTTCAGTTCGGCATTTGCCTGGGCGATCGTGTGCTTCGCCTCTTCCATGGCGGAGAGGTAGACGACCTCGTTCGTGACCTGATGGTCCACGACCTTGCGGTAGGGCGTCTCGATGAAGCCATATTTGTTGACCCGGCTGAAGGATGCCAGCGAGTTGATAAGGCCGATGTTCGGGCCTTCGGGCGTTTCAATGGGGCAGATACGGCCATAGTGCGTCGGGTGAACGTCGCGGACCTCAAAGCCCGCGCGTTCGCGGGTGAGGCCGCCCGGCCCGAGCGCCGACACGCGGCGCTTGTGGGTGACTTCCGAGAGCGGATTGGTCTGGTCCATGAACTGCGAGAGCTGCGAGGAGCCGAAGAATTCACGCACCGCGGCTACGGCGGGCTTGGCGTTGATGAGGTCGTTCGGCATCACCGTCGAAACGTCGACCGAGCTCATGCGCTCCTTGACCGCGCGCTCCATG
Organism: Rhizorhapis sp.; assembly: GCF_035276005.1. Classification (NCBI taxonomy): domain Bacteria; kingdom Pseudomonadati; phylum Pseudomonadota; class Alphaproteobacteria; order Sphingomonadales; family Sphingomonadaceae; genus Rhizorhapis; species Rhizorhapis sp. The sequence continues at coordinate 19,509 of NZ_DATEMB010000027.1, read as the reverse complement.
CGGAGCAGGCCGACGCGATACTGGTTCTCCAGCAGCTCGCCCACCGAACGGACGCGGCGGTTGCCGAGATTGTCGATATCGTCGATCTCGCCCTTGCCGTCCTTCAAGTTCACCAGCTCCTTGACCACCGCGATGATGTCCTCGCGGCGGAGCGTGGTCACTGTATCAGGGCAATCCAGATCGAGGCGCATGTTCAATTTGACGCGGCCGACCGCGGAGAGGTCATAGCGCTCGGAATCGAAGAACAGCCCTTCGAACAGCGCTTCCGCCGTCTCGCGCGTCGGCGGCTCGCCGGGGCGCATGACGCGGTAGATATCGGAAAGCGCGTGGTCGCGATCTTCGGCCTTGTCGGCCTTCAGCGTGTTGCGAATCCAGGGGCCGGTGGTGACATGGTCGATGTCGAGCAGGTCGATATGGTCGATACCGGCCTTGTCCAGCTTTTCCAGATTCTCGGCCGAAACCTCGTCGCCGGCCTCGATATAGATTTCGCCGGTCTTTTCATTGATGAGGTCATAGGCGCTGTACCGGCCGAAAATCTCTTCGGTCGGGATCAGCAGGGTCTCAAGACCATCCTTGGCGGCCTTGTTGGCGGCGCGGGGGGAGATTTTCTGCCCGGCCTGGAACACGACTTCGCCGGAGCTTGCATCGATGATGTCGAAAGCCGGCTTCAGGCCGCGCCACGCCTCGGCGCTGAACGGGATCTTCCAGCCGCCTTCGCCACGGACGAAGGTCACCGTGTTGTAGAAGGTGTTGAGGATTTCCTCGCTGTTGAGGCCAAGCGCAAAAAGCAATGCGGTCACCGGCAGCTTGCGCTTGCGGTCGATGCGGACATTGACGATGTCCTTGGCGTCGAACTCGAAGTCCAGCCAGCTACCGCGATAGGGAATGACGCGGGCGGCGAAGAGATATTTGCCCGAACTGTGGGTCTTGCCACGGTCATGGTCGAACAGAACGCCAGGCGAACGGTGCATCTGCGACACGATGACGCGCTCGGTTCCGTTGATGAGGAAGGTGCCGTTCTCCGTCATGAGCGGCATGTCGCCCATATAAACGTCCTGCTCCTTGATATCGAGGACGGAGCGGGTTTCGGTATCCTGGTCGACTTCGAAGACGATCAGGCGCAGCGTGACGCGCATCGGCGCGGCGTAGGTGATCCCCCGCTGACGGCATTCCTCGGTGTCATATTTGGGCTCTTCCAGCTCATACTGGACGAAGTCCATCTCCGCCGTGCCCGCAAAGTCGCGGATGGGGAACACGCTGCGCAGCGTCTTTTCCAGGCCGGAGACATAGCCGACGGCCGGGTTCGACCGCAGGAACTGTTCATAGGATTCGCGCTGCACCTCGATGAGGTTCGGCATCTGCACCACTTCGTGGATGTTGCCGAAAACCTTGCGGATGCGCTTCTTCGCGCCCGAATTGAGGTGCGTCGGGGGGACTGCCTTGGTCGCCATGCTATTCCTGCCTTGTTTTCACAAACTTTTTTCCGCCTCACAGCGGGATTGCAGCCGATTCGCAGGTTGGGTCCCACGAAAAAAAGTGCGGGCCCGGACTGTCGGAACCGCACTGTCTGCGTCTTGTAAGACCCTCAAATCCCCCAATTCGTCGCGGTCCGCCGCGCAAAACGGACCGTGTCCCGAGGGAGCGAGGGCGGCTTCGGTCACGGCAAGTGACGGGATGAAGCCGGGAAACTCGATGGCCTATATAAAGCTCTTGTTGGATTTTGGGAAGGGGGCGAATGCTTTCCTTCCTTCAGGTGGTGCGCAGTGGGTGCGGGCATCCTGCAAGCTGGAACGGTGGGTATGCGGAAGCTGAAATGGAGCGGCCGCGCTCCCTCATCTTTGCTCAACAGATCAAAGGTATAACCCCAAGGGGTTAGTTTCAAGCAGGGTTGAAATTAAGTTCCAAATATCACGTGGAAGCATTTCACTTAATTACCCCGCTATGGACGATATGAATATTCTCCTTTCGCCCACACGTTCTTGCCAAGCGACTGCATGCTGCGCCCGCCATTGTTGCGTAATTGGCCCTGTGTATAACGGATAGCAGGGGGGCTAGTCTTTTCGCAGGGCAGCCATGAAGATATTCATTACGGGCAATATGGGTTATGTTGGGCCAGCGGTTATCCGGCGGCTGCGAACGGCGTTCCCAGGGGCTTTTCTCCACGGTTATGACAATGGCTATTTCGCCCATTGCCTCACCAATGTGCGTGCCTTGCCTGAGTGCGCATTGGACCAGCAGAGCTTCGGCGACGTGCGCGGTATCGATGCGGCAATGCTGCGCGGCTATGACGCGGTCATCCATCTGGCGGCGGTGTCGAACGACCCGATGGGCAACCGCTTTGCCGCTGTCACCAAGGCGATCAATCAGGACGCATCGGTCGCGATTGCCCGCATGGCGAGCGACGCGGGCGTGCGGAACTTCGTCTTTGCATCCAGTTGCAGCGTCTATGGCGTGGCGGAAGGCGGCCCCCGCAAGGAAGACGACCCGCTCAATCCCGTCACTGCCTATGCCGCGTCCAAGATAGGGACCGAGCAGGGGCTGGCGGAACTGGACAGCGGGATGGTGATTACCTGCCTGCGTTTTGCGACGGCCTGCGGAATGTCGCCAAGGCTGCGGCTCGATCTGGTGCTGAACGATTTTGTCGCCTGCGCCCTTTCCCAGCAGAAGATCACGGTGCTGAGCGACGGCACGCCCTGGCGGCCGCTCATTGACACGGCCGATATGGCGCGCGCGATGGAATGGGCGGCGATCCGTCCGGCAGAGCAGGGCGGCCGCTTCCTCACCATCAATGCCGGCTGCAACGCCGCCAATTACCAGGTGCGCGATCTTGCCGAAGCTGTCGCCAAGGCGGTCCCCGGAACCAGCGTCAGTATCAATACCGATGCGCCAGCGGACAGCCGCTCTTACCAGGTGGATTTCAGCCGCTATGCGGAACTCGCGCCGGACCACCAGCCCCGGATGAGCCTGGGCCAGTCGATCGGCCAGCTTATCGAGGGCCTGACCGGCATGGGGTTTGCCGATCCCGACTTCCGCAATTCCCCGCTGATCCGGCTTCATGTCCTGCAGGATCATATAGGGCAGGGGCGCCTCAGCGAGGACCTCCGCTGGCAACCCAATATTTGAACAAGGAAGCAGATCATGGTCAAAGTGGCGCTGCTTGCAGGCGGCTTCGGGACGCGGCTGAGCGAGGAAACGACGATCCGGCCAAAGCCCATGGTGGAAATCGGTGGGCGGCCGATCATGTGGCACATCATGAAAATCTATTCCCACTATGGCTTCAACGATTTCGTGGTGCTTGGCGGCTACAAGGTCGACTTCATCCGCAATTACTTCAACCAGTACCGGGCGAACCATTCGGACTTCACCATTGACCTGAAGACCGGCGCGGTCGAATTCCTGGATCCGCTGCGGGAGGATTGGCGGGTGACGATCCTCGATACCGGGCCCGACACCATGACCGGGGGACGCATCAGGCGGGCCCGCCATCTGCTGGAGGGCGATCGTTTCCTCCTTACCTATGGGGACGGCCTCAGCAATGTCGACCTCAACAAGCTGGTGGAGACCCATGAGGCGGCGAGCGCCTGGTGCACCTTGACGGCGGTAACCCAGCCGGGCCGCTATGGAGCGCTTCGGATCAGCCATGACGGCGTGAAAGTGGAGGGTTTTCGCGAGAAGGGGATGCTTGACGGAGGTCTGATCAATGGCGGCTTCTTCGTCTGCGAGCCAGAGATGCTGGACCTGCTTGATGGAGATGACACCATATTCGAGCAGGAGCCGATGCAGCGGCTGATCGACCGGGGCAAGCTCGCCAGCTACCATCATGACGGATATTGGCAGAGCATGGACTCCCTGCGCGACAAGCAGGTGCTGGAGGCGCAATGGGCCGACGGAGCGCCCTGGCGGGTTTGGGAACGGTGAACAACTGTGTGTCTTGACCCGTCATTCGCGCGAAGGCGGGAACCCATTCATCCGCTTGGCTCACGCTTCACTGCAGAGGCGAGCTGGGTCCCCGCTTTCGCGGGGATGACGGATTTAAGGAGCTTTCGATGATCATCGTCGACACAGCACTCGCGCGCCGGGAGGCGGAAGGAACGCCCATCCGCGTCGGCATTGTCGGGGCCGGATTCCAGGGCGCCGCCATCGTCCGGCAGATCGTCGGTTCCGTAAAGGGCATGCGGGTGGTGGCGCTGGCCAACCGGCATATCGATCCCGCCATCCGCGCATTTGCCGATATTGGCATCGATCCGCTTCGCTGCGGCGACCGGCGGGCCATTGAAGCCGCGATTGCCGCTGGACATCCCGCGGTTACCGAAGATGCCATTGGCCTTGCAAGTGCGGAGGGCGTCGATGTGCTGGTGGAGGTCACTGGCTCGGTCGACTATGCCGCGGGCGTGGTGCTGACGGCAATCGGCGCCGGCAAGCATGTGGTGCAGATGAATGCCGAACTGGACGGAACCGTCGGCCCCATATTGAAGGCCAAGGCCGATGAGGCCGGCGTCATCTACAGCTTTTCCGACGGCGACCAGCCGGGCGTGCAGATGAATCTTTACCGCTTTGTCGCAGGCTTGGGCGTGAAGCCTGTGCTTTGCGGCAATATCAAGGGGCTGCATGATCCCTATCGCAATCCGGAGACACAGCGCGGCTTTGCGGAAAAATGGGGGCAGAAGCCCGCCATGGTCGCCTCCTTCGCGGATGGGACGAAGATTTCATATGAACAGGCGATCGTAGCCAATGGCACGGGCATGAAGGTCGCCCGCCGGGGCATGATCGGTCCCGACTTTTCCGGCGGCGATCCCACAGCGCCGCTTGTTCCGCTGGAGGACACCGTTTCGGCTTTCGCTGAATATCTGGAGCAGGCTGAAACCGGGCTTGTCGATTATGTGGTGGGCGCGCGGCCGGGCCCCGGCGTGTTCGTCCTTGGCACGCATGATGATCCCCGCCAGCAGCATTTCCTCAATCTCTACAAGCTTGGGACTGGCCCCTATTATTGTTTCTACACGCCCTATCATCTCTGCCATTTCGAAGTGCCGAATTCGGTGGCCCGGGCGGCGATTTTTGGAGATGCGGTGCTTGCACCGCAGGCTGGTCCGCAAGTGGGCGTGATAGCCGTTGCCAAGAAGGACCTGGTTCCCGGCGAGGTGATCGCCGAATTCGGCGGCTTTGAAGCATATGGCGTGGCCGAAAACAGCGAGGTGATTGCTCGTGAAGGGCTGCTGCCGCTGGGCGTGGCGCTGGGATGCCGCTTGGTGCGGCCGGTGCCCAAGGATGCGCCGCTAAGCTATTCTGATGTGGAGGTGCCACCGGGGCGCGTCGTGGATGCGCTCTATGCCGAGCAGGCCGAGCGCTTCCCGCTGACCGAACCGGCATTGATAGGGGGCTCGCGATGATCTTTCACGAAACGACGCTCAAGGACGCCTGGCTGATCGAGCCGGAACTCAGGGGAGACGAACGCGGCAGCTTCGCACGGACCATGTGCCGCGATGAATTTGCGAGGCACGGATTGGTCACGGACTATGTGCAGCAGAACATGTCAGTCTCTGCCAAGGCCGGTACGATCCGGGGCATGCACTTCCAGCGTCCGCCCTTTACCGAGGCGAAGCTCGTGCGCTGTGTCCGGGGCGCCATATTGGACGTGATCGTCGATCTGCGGCAGAGTTCGCCCACTTATCTGAAGCATGAAGGGTTCGCGCTTTCGGCGGAAAATCACCGGCAGCTCTATGTGCCACCGGGTTTTGCCCATGCCTTCCAGACGCTGGTGGACGATATTGAGGTGTCCTATCTCGTTTCCGCGCCCTACACGCCGGAGGCCGAGGGCGGCGTGCGCTACAGCGATCCCATGCTCGACATCAAATGGCCGCTGCCAGTGACGGTGATCTCCGAAAAAGACGCGAATTGGCCGCTGCTGACGGCTGAAGGGCTGGGCGTGTTTTGATGGCGAGGGGTTAGGAGCGGATATTTCCGTCGTCCCCGCCCTGCGGGCAGTCGAAGGGCAGGGGCCAGGGCTTGGTTTTCCTCAAAGGCAGCAAAACCTATAAAAACCTATATTGCCCCTCACGCTCCATATAGCGCATCCAGCCGCTCGCCATAGCGTGCGCGGATCACATGGCGGCGGATCTTCATGGACGGCGTCATTTCCTGGTTTTCGATGGAAAAGGGCTCATCGGCGAAGATGAAGCGCCGGACCTTCTCCGTTACTGACAGGTCCTTGTTCACCTGATCCACAGAAGCACGGATGGCCGTTTGAAAGGCAGGGTTTGCCTTCAGCGCCATTTCGTCCTGCGGCAGGCCATTGGCTTTCGCCCATTCTTTCGTCCATTCGGCATCAGGGACGATCACCCCCACCAGATGCGGCCGCTTGTCCCCCCAGACCATGGCTTGGCCGATTTCGGGCTGTAGCGTCAGCATGCCCTCTATCTTCTGCGGCGCTACATTCTCGCCCTTGTCATTGACGATGATGTCCTTCTTGCGATCGGTGATCCTGATGCGGCCTTTTTCGTCAATGATGCCGATGTCGCCGGTGTGCAGCCAATCGTCGGCTAGCACCCGGTCAGTTTCCCGCTCGTTGCGCCAATAGCCCTTCATCACCAGTTCGCCGCGCACCAGGATCTCGCCATCCTCGGCGATCCGCACTTCGGTGTTTTTAAGTGGCGGACCGACCATGTCCATCTTTAGGCCAGCGCTAGGGCGGTTGCAGCTTACCACCGGCGCCGCTTCGGTCTGGCCATAGCCCTGAAGCAGCGTAAGGCCCAGCGAATGGAAGAATATGCCAACATCTGGATTGAGCGGTGCGCCGCCCGACACCAGCGCCTTTATACGGCCACCGAATCGCTTCTGAATTTTCGGCCTTATTGTGCGGTTGACCAGCGTTTGCATGGGCCGGTCCCATAGCGGTACGCCGCCCGCATAGCTCTTGCCGCCGATCCGCAGGGCCTGACGGAGAAGATAGGCGGCAACCGGTCCCTGCTTTCCCACCGCCTTCAGCATACGGGTACGCAGCACCTCGAACAGGCGGGGGACCACGACGACGATGGTTGGCCGCACTTCCTCCATATTGGAAGCGAGCTTCTCAAGCCCTTCGGCATAATAAATCTGTGCGCCAAGACCGATGGGGAAGAACTGCCCGCCGGTATGTTCATAGGCGTGGGAGAGCGGCAGGAAGGACAGGAAGACCTCATCACCCCAGCCAAAATCCTGGGCAATGATATCTATGCAGCCGTCGACATTGTGCAGGATAGCCCCGTGATGCTGCATCACACCGCGCGGCGCACCGCCGGTGCCGCTGGTGTAGATGAGGCATGCAAGGTCATCCCGGTGGAGCTGCAGCGCCTGTTCGGTGCAGGCAGCAACATCGCCCGGATGGCTGGCGATCAGCTTGTCCCACTCCCTGAACTCCACCGCTCCGCCCTGTATTGGGCGGATTGGCTCGATCGAGATCACCAGATTGGCCTGTGAGCGGAGCACGGCGGGCATCAAGGTCCTGGCAAGCTTTGCCGTGGACACGATGACTGCCTTGGCGGCGCTGTCGTCCAATATATGCTGATGATCGCGCGTGGTGTTGGTCGTGTAGGTCGGTACGGTCACGCCGCCCGCCGCCATGATGGCCAGATCGGCAATGCAGAATTCGGGGCGGTTTTCCGACACCAGCATGACGGTATCCCCCCTGCGGAGGCCGCTTGCCTTCAGCCCTTCTGCAAGGGCCGCCACCCGTCTGGCGGTCTCCGCCCAACTGATCGGCCGCCACTCGCCACCCATTTTGTGCCAGAGAAAGGGGGCCTCGCCCTTTTCCGCAGCCCGTGTGAAGAACATGGTCACCAGATTGGGAAAATGCTCGAACTCGCGCACGCGGACCCCTCGATTAGCTTATCTTCCGTAGCGTAAGCGGGGTGTCCGTTGTGAGGGATGTGAAGTCAAGGATGAATATGCCGGGCGCCTGCGATCAGGCGTAGCGTTCCGCCGTGGCCCGGATCAGCGCGATCATGTTGGGAATGCCCTGCGTGCGGTTCGAACTTAGCTGATTGCGCAGGTCGAAGGGGGCGAGGGCGCCCTCAATGTCGGTAGCTAGGATCTGCGCCGGCTGGCGGTCCTGAACAGCGAGCAGAACGAGCGCGATGATGCCTTTAGTGATGGCGGCGTTGCTGTCCGCGAGAAAATGCAGCGCCCCGTCCTCACGGACCGTGGGATAAACCCAGACGGCCGCCGAGCATCCCCGCACAAGGGTCGCGTCGGTCTTGAGCGCTTCAGGCATCGGTTCCAATGCCTTGCCAAGGTCGATCAGCAACCGGTAACGGTCGTCGGCTTCGAGAAACTCATATTCGTCGAACAATTCGGTAAGCGCGTTCATGACCGCGAGATAGTTATTCGATCGCCATTTGTCGAAGGGGATTTATGCCAAATCCCAGTGAAGATGATTGGTGGGGGAAAGTGAGACGTTCCATCCGACTTTATCCCATCTGATTTATTCCGTCGTCCCTGTGCAAGCAGGGACCCAGCTTTTCTTTGGCATGGTACAGGATGCAGTGGGGGCCCCGCCTGCGCAGGGGCGACGGTTTTTACGGCTACTTTATCCCCAGCATGGACCCGGATCAGATATCGACTCCCGCCGCAATCGCCTCCAGCTTGCGGATGCGCTCCTTCAGGTCCGCCATTTCTATCCGTGTGTTGGTGGACGGGGATGCGTTGTCGGCCGGCTGCTGCTCCAGAGCGGTCTTCTTATATTCCAGCCATCCCTGCCAGGCGCGTAGGGCCGTGAGGCAGAGGATCGTGACAATGGTGATGCCGGACACTGTCGCGATCAGATAGGCATATGACTCCTGCATTGACATTCCCCTGATACGAAGATGCGGCTGGATTTTTGGACGAGAGCGGACCAATGGCAGAATAGCGGTTTGATATCTCTGGCAAATACTGCGTCAATCGTCGCCTTTTTCGACCAGCGTCAGGAATTGATCGACAAACTGCATTTTCCAGCCATTGGGTCAACGCAGGCTGTCGATCTCGTCCGCCAGCCGCTTGTTGTGGCTTGTATAGTGCGTTTCCACCTCTGCAAGGCGCCGGTCGATGTCCCGGAACTTCGCCCGGACGTCGCGCGTGGTGCGTGTCGGGTTGCTGCGTACGCCCTGCCAGAATTTCTCATCCTCCTTGCTGGAATAGAGCCCCAGAGGCTTTGGCTGCGCGAACCAGGCGGCGAGGAAATAGGCGATCAGCGTCCAGGGAAAGGCGCCCATGAGCGTGATCAGCACCGCGCCGATCCTGACCCAGAGCACGTCGATGCCCGTATAATCGGCAATTCCCGAACACACGCCCAGCCATTTGGCATTCTGCTTGTCGAGGTAGAATTTGGTACGGCTGGCAGTCATCTCAATTCCTCCGGTCAAGATCATAGTCCGATGGCACAACCGGCCGCGCCGGGTTCCAGTCGGGATTGTCGGCGGCGACGATACGCTCGATCGTGGCGAGGCGCTCTTCAAGCCGCCGGGCGGTTTCATGCAAGTCGTCGAGCAGGCGCTCGTCGTCAGTAGTCAGCGTCGCGGCGGTCTTCCAGCGGGTGACATAGTGGAGGATCAGCCATGGCAGCCCAATGAAGAGCATGCCCACGACAATGATGGGGACCAGGATGTCTTCCATGCGGTCAGTCCTTTTGCTGTTGTTGCGCGGCCTTCAGGCGGGCAAGTTCGGCCTCCACCTTGTCGTTGGATTCAAGCTCTGCAATCTCTTCCTCCAGCGACTTTGGCTGCGTTCCCATGCCCATGGCATCGGCACGGCCCTCGGTAAGGTCGACGCGGCGCTCCAGCATCTCAAACCGGGCAAAGGCGTCCTGAACCCGCTCGCCGGCATAGGCTTCTCTCATCCGCAGGCGATTCTGGGCGCTTTCCATCCGGGTGGCAATGCTGTTCTGCCGGGCCCTCGCCTCGCGGAGCTTTGCCTGAAGCTTTGAGATGTCCTCCTCATTCGCCCGCAGCGCGTCATCCAATGTTCCGATCTCACCCTTCAACTGCCCGGCCATGTCAGCCGCTTTCTGCCGCTCGACAAGGGCGGCCTTGGCCAGATCCTCGCGGTCCTTGGAAAGCGCAAGCTGCGCCTTTTCCATCCAGCTGTCCTGCAGCTTTTCCAGCCTGTCGATATGGCGGCGCATTTCCTTTTGGTCGGCGATATTGCGGGCTGCCGATGCGCGCACCTCCACCAGCGTCTCCTCCATTTCGAGGATGATCATGCGGATCATCTTCGCCGGATCCTCCGCCTTGTCGAGCAAGTCGGTGACATTGGCGGCAATGATATCGCGGGTGCGTGAGAAAATACCCATTTCAAAACTCCTGGTCTTCAAAATATGGCCGGAGCGGGCGAAGGGAAGTCCCGCTCCGGCGCCGCGGCGTCAGGCAAGATAGTGTCCGGGCGCCGGGAGAGTCTGGCCCTGGGCCAATATGGCCTCGGGCGCATGGCTGTTGGCTCTGGCGGGTCCAACCGCGCTCAGGATCATCGTCGCGCCAAAGAGGAGGGCGCAGACGGCGGCGGACAGGCTTTTGCCGATTTCGAACGTGCTAGGCATTGTTGTTACTCCCCAAATTTGGCCTTCAAAGGTCCGCCGTCTCTGTCGTGGCGGATTGCCCATATCTTTGCATGGGTCATGCCAATTCCCGGAAATGGCGAGATTTCGCGATTTTCTCTTTTTCAAACAGCAGGGCTTGGGCTTTGGTATTGCTAAAATATAGTGAAATATACCATATATTAGCAATGGATAAGGAAACGCAGTTCATCGGCCAGTCATCGGCCTTTCTCGATGCGGTGGAGCTGGCGGGCCGGGCGGCCGATCTGAACAGGCCGGCCCTGGTCATTGGGGAGCGGGGGACCGGCAAGGAACTGATTGCCGAGCGCATCCATCATCTAAGCCCCCGCTGGGCTGGGCCGCTCATCATCATGAACTGTGCTGCCCTGCCCGAAACGCTGATCGAGGCGGAACTGTTCGGGCATGAGGCCGGAGCCTTTACCGGCGCCGTTCGCGCCCGTGCGGGGCGTTTCGAGGAGGCCGATGGCGGAACGCTGTTTCTCGATGAGTTGGGAACGCTCAGCCTCGCGGCGCAGGAGCGGCTGCTGAGAGCAGTGGAATATGGCGAAGTCACCAGAATTGGCGCGTCGCGTCCAATGAAGGTGGACGTGCGGATCGTCGGAGCGACCAACGAAAATCTGCCCGTGGCGGTGGATGCAGGGCGTTTCAGAGCGGACCTGCTGGACCGGCTTTCCTTCGAAGTCATCACGCTGCCGCCGCTGCGTTATCGTGACGGCGATGTGCCAGTTCTGACCGACTATTTTGGGCGGCGCATGGCGGCGGAGCTGGGCTGGCCCATTTGGCCGGGCTTTTCGCGCCCGGCCATGGACGAACTGGAGGCGCATGACTGGCCGGGCAATGTGCGCGAACTGCGGAACGTCGTGGAGCGGGCAGTCTATCGCTGGAATGATCCTGAAAGGCCGGTGGGGAAGATCCTGTTCGACCCCTTCCGTTCGCCCTGGATTTCAGCGGGAACCTCAAAAGCGGTGGAGGCTCGGCAACCGGATATGGCCGTTGTTTCGGCCCCAGAGGACGTGACGGATTTCCGAGCCGCGATAGATGCTCATGAAGTCGCGGTTTTGAACCGCGCGTTGGAGCGTCATCGCTTCAACCAGCGGGCGACAGCCAAGGCGCTGGGATTGACCTATGATCAACTGAGGCACTGTCTGAGAAAGCACAGCTTGATTTGAAAGACTGCGGTTTTGCTCAGGTTCGACAGAAAGGCCGGAGCGAATTTCCGCCCCGGCCACTCTTGTTCAACTCTGTCCTAGGCTCGCTCCGGTCCTGATCGAACCGGAGCGAGCCTAAGCTTTCTTCTTGTTCCGTGATTTCCCAGTCGCCAGATGATTCCATCTGGCTCGAAATCACTCTGAGGTTCAACCGCCGTTGAAGTTGATCATGCAATAGAGCATGGGAATGGACAGCAGCGTATTGGTGCGCGAGAACAGCATGGCGGTGCGCGCCGACTTGGCCTTGCTGGCATCGTCCGCTTCGACGAGGCCCAGCGCGCGCTTCTGGTTCGGCCAGATCACGAACCAGACGTTGAATGCCATGATCAGGGCCAGCCACATGCCGATGCCGATCAGCCGGTATGGATCCTGAAGCAGCAGCGCTTCCTTTTCATAGCCGGCCAGATAGGCGATGATCAGGCCCGTCAGTACCGTGAATGCCGCACCCCAGCGGAAGAAGAACAAGGCGCTAGGCGCGATAAATTTGGAAACACCGGGCTTCAGTTCAGCAGGTACTTTCGGCATGGTCGGGATCTGCACGAAGTTGAAATAGTAAAGCAGACCGATCCAAGTGATGCCGAAGAACAAGTGCAGCCAGCGGAAAACGCCCTGAGCCATGTCTGTATTGGCAGGCACTGCGAGGATCACCACGATCGCCAGAACCAGTCCTAGCAGCAGCGTGATGTGAAGATTTTCGAGTAGTTTTCCCATATCGCTCCCCTGTGTTGCTGGCTGCGCATCCATGCTGGCCAGCCTAAGCGGCTAATTTCTTACGCAAATAGCGGCTCTATGTCACACTATAATTCCGGTTCCGCAATGGCGAAACTGTGCTACGGGCGATTGAACCAATCGTGGCCCTAGCCGTTCCGCCTTGGTCATCCCAAAAAGCAAAAGCAGGAGTGTTACCGCATGCCCTTCATATTGCCCGAACTACCCTATGCCAAAAACGCGTTCGGCGACCTCATTTCACAGGAAACTTTCGATTTCCACCATGGCAAGCACCACAATGCCTATGTGGTGAAGGCCAATGAACTCATCCCACAGGCCGGGCTTGAAGGCGCCAGCCTTTCAAAGGCGATCAAGGCCGCCAAGGAAATGGGTAAGACCGGCCTGTTCAACCAGGTTGGTCAGATCTGGAACCACAGCTTCTATTGGCTTTGCCTCAGCCCGGAAAAGCAGCAGCCGACCGGCAAGCTCCTTGACCTGATCCAGCGCGACTTTGGCAGCCTTGACGAGATGCTGGCCAAGTTCAAGGCTGAGGCGGTCGGCCATTTCGCCAGCGGCTGGGCCTGGCTGGTGCTCAATAACGGGAAATTGGAGATCACCTCGCTGCACGATGCGGACACGCCGGTCGCCCATGACGGGATGCAGCCGCTGCTGACGCTCGATGTCTGGGAACATGCCTATTATATCGACTACCGCAACGCGCGGCCCGATTATGTCGATTCGCTGCTCAAGAACGCGATCAACTGGGAATTTGTCGCGCAAAATCTCGATGGTGAGGGCGTGAGCCGGGCTGACCAGTCAGGCTGATCGCCCGCTCATTCGGATAATGCGAGCCCTGGACTGCGCGGATCAGCCGCGCCAGTCCAGCGGCCGTCCTGGAGCTGGGCCGCATTGACCTTTGAGGTGAGATTGGACGCCCTGGCCTTCTGCCCCAGCCTTTGCAGGGCCGGAACCATCTCCGCAGCGAAAGGGCCTTGCTCCAGCAGCAGTCCTTCGTCATCGAAATAGATATTGGGAAGTGCAATCGCCTCTTGTGCCGGCAAGCCGAAATCAAGCACGCCGACCAGCGTTTTCAGCACATGCATGATGATCCGCTTGCCGCCCGCCGAGCCCAGCGCCAGCACTGCTTTCCCGCTGGCATCGTAAACGATCGTGGGGGACATGGACGATAGCGGCCGCTTCCCTCCTTGGACCCGGTTCGCTACCGGGGCGCCGTTCTTTTCCGGCGCAAAGCTGAAATCCGTCAACTCATTGTTGAGGAAATAGCCGTTCGCGATCAATTGGCTGCCAAAGGGCCCTTCGATAGTGGAAGTCATGCTGACAATATCCCCATTGCCATCCACGGCCACGAAGTGCGTGGTTGCGGGCACTTCGGACGAAGGCGCTGGCGTGCGGGCTGCTGCTCCGGGCGGGGTGCCGGGCCTGTAATCCTGCCGCGCACGGTCGCGAGAAATCAGCCGGGAGCGTTGCAGGAGATAATTGGGATCGATCAATCCGGGAAGAGGGACGTCCACAAAGTCGCGGTCGCCCAGATATTTGTCGCGGTCGGCATAAGCGAGGCGCATCGCCTCACCGATCAGATGCCAGCTCCGGGGATTGTCCTTGCCGAGCTTTTCCATGGGAAAGCGCTCCAGCATTCCCAGAATCTGCAACACAGTGATCGCCCCCGAAGAAGGCGGACCCATGCCGCAAACCACATAGATCCGGTAATGGGAGCAAATGGCGGGGCGCTCCTTCGCCTGATAGGAGGCGAGATCCTGGGCGGTCATTTCCGCGGGATTGCGCGGCGCCTTGGCAAGCGTTTCCAGAAGCTCCCCGGCATTCTGGCCGCTGTAAAAGGCATCTGGGCCGTCGGTCGCCAGGCGTTTCAGGAACAGGGCCAGCGCGGGATTGCGGATCACTGTCCCGACGGGTGCGGGCTTCCCATTACGCCAATATATCGCTCGGGCCTCGGGGAAGTCCTGCCAGAGCTTTTCCATGCCGGCCAGCCGGTCATAAAGCGTCTGATTGACTTCAAACCCCTCCTCGGCAAGGCGGATCGCGGGCTGAAATAGTTCCGCCCAGCCAAGTTTGCCCCATTTCTTGTGCGCCAGTTCCATCAGCCGCAAATTGCCCGGCACGCCCACGGAAAGGCCGCCGGGGACTGCCTGGCCAAAGGACAGCGGCTTGCCGTCGGGGCCAAGGAAACGGTCGGACCGCGCGCTTGCGGGCGCTGTCTCGCGACCGTCTATCGTGTCCAGCAGGCCAAGCTTCCCGTCATGATGGATCAAAAAACCGCCGCCGCCAATTCCACTGGATTGGGGCTCCACCACGGTCAGCGCGACCATCATTGCAAGCGCTGCGTCAGTGGCGCTTCCCCCTTTTCGAAGAATTTCCTGGCCAGCGGCCGTGGCGCGGGGATCGGCTGACGAGACCACGCCCCCTCCCGCGAGAGCAGGGGCAGCGGGCAGCGCGAGGGCGAGCAGGAATGCGAGGATGAGTTTCAGCATATATTGCCCCTTGCGCTTCATGCAGTCTCGCTGCCAACTGCCTCGCTTATATGGGAAAATCCGTCGCGCAACAGCAGGGACTTGAGGCCCGCATTTATCCTTTTGGGAAGGAAGGGCCCGTCAAAGACGAGGGCGCTGTAAAGCTGAATAAGCGATGCACCGGCGCGGATGCGGGCATAGGCCTGCTCCGCATTGGAAATGCCGCCTACGCCGATCAGGGGGATGGCGCCTCCTGTCGCCCTGCGGAAATCGCGCAGCCTTTGCAAGGCCAGGTCGTGCAGGGGGGCTCCCGACAACCCTCCTGCCTGCCTGGCGAACGGCGACTTGAGGGAGGAGGGGCGCTGGATCGTCGTGTTGCTGACGATGATGGCGTCGGTCCGATGCTTGGCAGTCAGTTCGGCAATGTCGTCTATATCGGCAGGTTCCAGATCGGGCGCCACTTTGAGGAAGATGGGCGGCCGTTCGCCCCCTCTGGCTTCCGTGACGGTTGCCAGCAGCTCATCGAGGACGCTCCGGTCCTGTAGCGCCCGCAGCCCCGGAGTGTTGGGCGAGCTGATGTTGACGGTCAGATAATCGGCAAGGGGCGCCATATTGCGGACGCCGGTCGCATAGTCGGCGACCCGGTTCGTCGAATCCTTGTTCGCGCCGATGTTGATGCCAATGACACTTCCTCTGGCATGCCGCTTGAGCCGGACCATGGCCGCAGCCTGGCCGCCGCTGTTGAAACCCATGGCATTGACCACCGCCTTGTCCTCCAGCAGGCGGAAGAGGCGGGGCCGGGGATTGCCGGGCTGGGGGAGGGGCGTCAGCGTACCGATCTCCGCAAAGCCGAAACCGAGGCGATGCATCTTGTGCGCGACCTCCCCCTCCTTGTCGAAACCGGCGGCGAGGCCGACCGGATTGGGAAAGCGCAAGCCCGCGACCGTGCTGGCCAGCATCGGGTCCTCGGCTGGAGGCCGTCCCGCGGGAAGGAAGGTAAGGGCCCGAACGGTCAGGCGATGGGCAGCTTCCGCATCCAGACGGAAAAGCAAGGCGCGCGCGAGGGAATAGAGCATAGGGCGGGGGCTATGCCAGACCAGCACTCAGCGGTCAAAGCTATGTGATCGCAATAAAAACAGCGTCATTCCCGCGAAAGCGGGAACCCAGCTATCCACTTGGTCCGGGGCTGAATGTAAAAGGAACTGGCTCCCCGCTTTCGCGGGGATGACGTTCCATAGCGGTTTTGATGCTGCCCGTTACTGCGGAGTGACTGCCCTGGCTGCCTGGCCGTCGCCCTCGGGGGCGGCAATGATATCCCGCGTGGCGCTGCCCTTGTCCACCGTCGCCGTATCAGGATCGCCGACATTGGAACGGACGCCGGGATCTGAATTGCTGGTATCGGCCGCGTTCAGAAGGCCGCGCTCGGCTGCGCTTCGGGCCGCATCGCCGCCGAACATGGCTTCAAGCGCCTGGCGGTTGGCGCTGGAGCTGTCGGCACGGCCTGGAGCGCCGGGCTGCGGCGGGACCATGGCGAAATCGGGCGGGATGACGAGCGGCGCTGCGCGCGAAACGGCAAATTCGTCCGGCCGGTCGCGGCCGAAAATGCCGCCGCTCGACCCGCAGGCCGAAAGGCCCAGGGCCATGGCGGAAAGGCCGAGTACCGCAACGAATTTACGCATTTCTTTTCTCCACTTTCCCCCCCTTGTCGCGCAGCAGCAACGCGCGCGCAAGCAGGATCAACACACCTATGGTAATGGCCGCATCGGCAAGATTGAAGATCAAAAAGGGACGCCAGCTACCGATGTGGAAATCGGCGAAGTCCACGACATAGCCAAAGCGCACCCGATCCACGATATTACCCAGCGCACCGCCCAGCACCAGCCCGAGCGCGATCACGTCGTCGCGCGCCTTTTCCCGCCACATCCACAGGGCCACGAAAACCGCGATGGCGGCGGTCATGCCGACCAGCAGCCAGCGCATGGTTTCGGAATCGGCGCGGAAAAAGCCCATCGACACGCCATAGTTGCGCACGAAGTTCAGGTCGAAAAAGGGAAGCAGGTCAATGACTTGCCGGGATTCAAGCGCCAGCGGATAGACGACGATATATTTGATGATCTGGTCGAGGATGAAGATCGTCGCCGCAGCCGCAACTCCGAGCTTCCGGTGGTTTTTCCTGATCGCCATGCTGGTCCTTTAGTTCCTCGACCTGTCGTCTAAGTGCACTTGCATTTTTTTCGTCAATCCCGCGAAGGCCGCCGCCGCATCAGGCCGAAGGTTCAGGAGATGGATCCCCGCCTTCGCGGGGATGACGAGGGAGCTATATGGGCGGGCCGAGAGGGATTGAGACGGGATCATCCCTTCACCACATCATCGCAGCGCGCGCAGAGGGCGCCGTCTTCCTTCACCTCCGGCAGGAGACGCCAGCATCGGCCGCATTTGTGATTGGTGGAGGGTGTGATTCTGATGGTGTCAGTTCCCTTTTCCTTGGTGACATCTGACACGATGAAGATCTCGGCCAGCTCAGCCTCGGGTACGGCATCATAATTTCTTAGTATGCCGTCCATGTCGCTTAGTGCGACGGTAGCCTCCAGACTGGAACGGATCGTCTTCTCACGCCGATAGGGTTCGATGGCTTCGGTCACCTTTTCTCGCATCGACCGGATTGCAGTCCATTTGAGATCAAGGTCCTTGTCCAGCAACCAGCTCCCGTCGTCCCCGCGAAGGCGGGGACCCCGCTTTTCTTCTTCATCCGCCAAGACAGCGGGATCCCTGCCTTCGCGGGGACGATGGAGAAGGTCGCTGAAATTTGGCCATTCGAGGAAATGCACCGAACCATCCTCGCTCGGGAAGCGGCTTTGCCACACTTCCTCCGCCGTGAAGGGGATGATCGGTGCCGCGTAGCGCACCAGGGCGTGGAACAATGTGTCCAGTACCGTCCGGTAGGCGCGGCGCTTCATGTCGCCCTTGGCATCGCAATAGAGGCAGTCCTTGCGGATGTCGAAAAAGAAGGCCGAAAGGTCATCCTGCGCGAAGGTGGTGAGCGCCCGCATGTAGCGGCCGAAGGTGAAGCCTTCGGTCGCGGCGCGCAGTTCCGCGTCCAGCTCGGCGAGCCGGTGGAGGATGTAGCGTTCCAGCTCCGGCATATCGGAGACAGGCACCTTCTCGCTTTCCTCAAAGTCGGCCAGCGCGCCCAGCATATAGCGGAAGCTGTTGCGCAGCTTGCGGTAGGCGTCGGACGAGCCTGCCAGCACTTCCTTGCCGATGCGGACATCATCGAAATAATCGGTGCTCGCCACCCACATGCGCAATATGTCGGCGCCGCTTTCGGAGATGACCTTCAGCGGATCGACGACATTGCCCAGGCTCTTGGACATTTTGCGGCCCTGTTGGTCAAGCGCGAAGCCATGGGTGAGGACGGCGTCATAGGGCGCTCGGCCGCGGGTGCCGCAGCTTTCGAGCAGAGAGGACTGGAACCAGCCGCGATGCTGGTCGGAGCCTTCGAGATAGAGGCTTGCACGGACCCCCTTGCCGTAGCGGGCCTCAACGACAAAGCTGTGGGTGGAGCCGCTGTCGAACCAGACGTCGAGGATGTCGTTCACCACCTCATAATCGTCGAGCTTGTGATCGGGACCCAGCAGCGCCTGATGATCGGCGCCGAACCAGGCGTCCGCACCGCCAGCTTTGAACGCCTCGATGATGCGGGCATTGACGGCAGGATCATTGAGATACTCGCCCGACTGCTTGTGGACATAAAGAGCGATGGGCACGCCCCAGGCGCGCTGGCGGCTGATCACCCAGTCGGGGCGGCCTTCGACCATGGAGCGGATGCGGTTCTTCGATCGCTCGGGCACCCAGCGGGTGGCCTCGACCGCATTGAGCGCGAGGTCGCGGAGGCTATTCCCCCTCTCCCCTTCAGGGGAGAGGGCCGGGGAGAGGGGACTGTTCTGAACGGCAGGCGCATCGCTTGCCGCGCTTACAGTCCCCTCTCCCAACCCTCTCCCCTGAAGGGGAGAGGGCTTTACGGCTTTATCCATGGGGATGAACCATTGCGGCGTGCAGCGATAGATGATCCGCGCCTTCGACCGCCAGCTATGGGGATAGCTGTGCTGGAAATCCGCCGATGCTGCCAGCAGCGCGCCGGCTTCCATGAGGTCAGTGCAGATCGGGCCATCGGGGGCGTTGAACTTGGGATTGATGACCGATCCCTGTCCGCCCAGCCACAGCCAATCCTCCCGATATTTGCCATCGTCGGTGACGGCGAAGACCGGGTCGATGCCGATCTTCTTGCAGGCGATGAAGTCCTCCTCGCCATGGTCCGGGGCCATGTGGACAAGGCCCGTACCGGCGTCGGTGGTGACATGCTCGGCGGCGATGAAGGGGCGGAGACGCTCGAAGAAGCCCACCTTCTTAAGCCCATCCCCTTCAGGGGAGGGGTTGGGGTGGGGACTGTCCACCGGCGCTACGCCATCCTGACAGGCCCCACCCCCGGCCCCTCCCCTGAAGGGGAGGGGGGAGAGGCGGTCATGCATCGGATGGAGCGCCTTGG
>NZ_DATEMB010000026.1:0-7174 GCF_035276005.1 Rhizorhapis sp. | reverse complement strand
CCCCACCCCAACCCCTCCCCTGAAGGGGAGGGGCTTTTGTTTGCGCAGTCTGCGCTGCGTCTTTGCGGACTTTCCGCGCTGCTGCTTGGATGGCGCCCTGGGGAGTTCTGGGCGGCCACGCCGACGGAGTTGCAGGTGATTTTCGGCGCCATGGCGGGCACGGACAATGGGCAGGCGCCGCCTGCGCCTTCGGACATGGCGAAGCTTAGGGAGATGTTCCCCGATGGATGAGGAAATAGAACGGCTGGTGGTCAGCGTGCGTGCCGATGTGCAGGGTTTTGCAAGCGATGTTTCCGCGATGGGCGGGCTTTTGGAGGGGCCGCTGGCGAAAGGTGCGGATCGTGCCGGGAGCATGATCGAGACGACCCTATTGCGGGCGGTCAGGACTGGAAAGCTGGGCTTTGAGGACCTGAAGCGGATTGCATTGAGCGCAATGGCCGAGATAGCGCAAGGGGCGATCAGCAGCGGCATAGGGGGCTTGTTCGGCGGGGTTGGCGGGGGCGGGTTGCTGGGCAACGCCGGGACGATCCTTTCGGCGGCGCTTGGCTTGCCGGGACGGGCTACCGGCGGGCCCGTATCGCCGGGGCGGGCCTATGTGGTCGGCGAGCGGGGGCCGGAGCTGTTCGTGCCGACAGCGAGTGGGCAGGTGATGGCGGGCCGGGCGGCATCCTCGCGTGATGTGCGGATAACCGTGAATGTGCAGGCGGGGCAGCTTGGCGCTCCCGAGGCGCTGGCGAAGAGTTCGCGGCAGGTGGCCCGGGCGGTACGGCGGGCCTTGGAGACGTAAGGATCTTGCCTCCCGCTACTCTGTCGTTCCTGCCTGCGCATCGGCGACGGCTAGAGGAAGTCGAGACACGTCGCACCAGCGTCCCTCGACTGCGCTCGGGACGAACGGGTCAATTGAACGTCATCACACCAATTCCAATGGAAATTGCGAAGGATCGACATGAGCTATTGGCTGGCGAGCGGCCGCGAAGGACGGGAGAGCGGGTTTGTGAAGCGTTTTGCTCCGCATCTCTGGACCGTCAATTTCCCCCGGCCGATGATGGCGGGTTTGACCACAGCGGGTCCGCATTCCATGCGGGTCGATGCGGTGTTCTATCGCAAGAACGATCTGGCGGGGCTCATCTGGGAGAGCGAGGACAAGTGGGACCACCCGCTGCTTAGCTATGAGACGGACAGGGACTATCGCCGCTGCAAGCTGACATTCCGGTGGCGTTCGGGCGCGGTGAAGGCCCTGGACGCTGTGAACGGGCCGACGCTGACGATCGAGGGCCGGGACGCTTCAGGGGCGGCCCGGAGCTGGTTTGTGCGGCTGTGGAATTATGCCGAGGGGTCGCCCGAGGACGCCATCATCGCGATCGATTTTGGCGATCTGGACGGCGGATTCCTGCTGCCCTCCGAAGCGGTGCCGGTCTGGGCCGGCGATGTGGACCGGATGTTCATTTCGCTGGTGGCTCCTGCCTATGACGGCAGCGAAGGCTTTCTGGCCGCGCCGGCAGAGGGGTGGGTGGAGATTTCGGAGATCGCTTGCGAGGGTTCGGGATCAGTGCTGGAGCGGGGCGATGTGATGGTGCCCGAGCATGGGCTGTCCGTCGCGACCGGCTATGACGATGCCTACAATCAGGCGCCGGAACGGGTGCTGCGGAACATACTGGCGCTCGGCTATCGCGGCGACATCAACCATTATGTGGGGATGAGCCATTATTTCCGGCTCGAGCCGCTTTTTGGCGGGCTGTATGTGAGCCTTGCGGGCGGGGCGCTGAATGCGCCTTGCGCCGCCTGGCACCGGGATTTTGTGGCACGGGCGAAAGCGTTGGGGTTCGGAGTGATCCTGTCGCTTTCCTATGAGCTGCTGAACGAGCACTGCTGGAACGACTGGAAGCAGCGGGCGGAGAATGGCGATCCGGCGCTCACTGGCTGGGACCCGCCTTCTGCGCTGCTGTCCCCGGCGCATGCGGGGGCTATGAACTATCTACGGCTGGTCGGAAGGGCCTTTGCCGCGATTGCGCGGGATGCGGGGCTTGCCGTCAAATTCCAGGTGGGCGAGCCCTGGTGGTGGATCATGGGGGACGGGCGGATATGCCTTTATGATGATGCGGCGCGGTCGGCATTTGGCGGGGCGCCGGTATCCATTCCCAATATCCGTTCGCCCTTGAGCGACGCGCAGAAGGCTTTGCTGGATGCAGCGGGGGCCTTGCTGGCCGCCTCGACTGCGGGGCTGGGGGCGGCGGTGAGGGAGGAAGCGGCGGGCGCAGAGACGCATTTGCTGGTTTATCTGCCGACCGTGCTTGATCCGCTCGCGCCAGAGGCGAAGCGGGCGAATGTGCCTGTGGGCTGGGCCTCGTCCGCCTTCGATGTGCTGCAACTAGAGGATTACGACTGGGTGACGGAAGGGCGCTCCGGCCTTACCGCCAAGGGTGTGGCGGCGATGACGGCGCGGCTGGGTTATCCGGCTGAGGAGCAGCATTATTTTGCAGGCTTCGTGCTGCGCGGCGAGGACCGGGCGCAGTGGAAGCGGATTGCCGCAGCGGCGGATGCCGGGCGGGCGCGGGGGGCGGCGGCGACGTTCCTGTGGGCGCTGCCGCAGATCTGCCGCGACGGCTTTACCTATTTTCGGATGGGGGAGGAGGATGGCGTGGAAGCTTTTGATGATGTGCTGTTTCCGCTGGCGCTGGGGCGGGAGGCGAGCGTTGCCCCCTGCTTTTCTACGCAGGTGGTGGAAAGCCAAAGCGGCCATGAGCAGCGGAGCAGCGACTGGGCGGATGCGCGGATGCGCTATGATGCTGGGCCGGGGGTGCGGTCGGAGGCCGATCTGGCGGAGCTCATCGCCTTTTTCCGGGCGCGCCGGGGAGCGGCGAAGGGCTTCCGCTTTGCCGATCCGTTCGACGACCGAAGCTGCGATCATGGCAAGGAGCCGTCGCGTATGGACCAGCCGCTGGGCGTCGGGGATGGGGTCACGACGCAATTCCAGCTTTGCAAATATTATGGCTTTGGCACGGAGGCGCAGCGGCGGGTCATTACCCGGCCAAGGCCAGGCAGCATTTCCGTGGCGGTGAATGGCATCGCGGCGGGCGGGTGGTCTCATCTCGGCAAGGGGATCATCGCCTTTGACGAGGCGCCGCCAGTGGGAGCGGCGCTGACAGCGGGTTTCCGCTTCGACGTGCCGGTGCGCTTTGCCCAGGATGTGCTGGAGGTGAGCCGCGCCACCTTTGCCGCAGGCGAGGCGGTTTCCGTTCCTCTGATCGAGGTGCGGGAAGAGGGATAAGCTTGGTGGCGGGGAGTTGATTATGGAAGCATTGGAACGGGAGCTTGCCGGGCTCACCTTTTGCTGGCGGCTGGACCGGCGCGATGGGGTGAGCGTCGGGCTGACATCGCATGACCGCGATCTGGAGGTGGATGGCTTTCTCTATCGCGCGGCGCCGGGGATGCTGCCTTCAGCGGTGAGCATCGGCAGCGGGCTGGAGGCGGACAGCATGGATGTGCGCGGGGCGTTGACGGCAGACGTGATTTCGGCGGCTGACCTGGATGCGGGGCGCTGGGATGGAGCGGCTGTGCGTCTCTACCTTACGGACTGGAATGCGCCGGGCGGGATGTGGCTGGAACTGACCGCAGGCGAACTGGGGGCTGTCGAGCGGCAGGGGGAGGCGTTCTCCGCCGAGCTTCGCGGACCCGTCGCCATGCTGGATGGTCCGGCTGCCCCGGAGACCTCGCCCGATTGCCGGGCGGAGCTTGGCGACAGGGACTGCCGGGTCGATTTGAGTGGGCGGCGGCGCATCGTCCGAATGGCCGGGGCCGATGGCGAGACGGTTACCGTTCTGAACGGCGGATTGACGCCGGGCGCTTATGCTTTTGGCCGCTTGCGCTGGCTGACCGGCCCCAATTGCGGGCTGGCTCAACTGGTGCTTGCGTCGGATGCGGCGAGCATCACGCTGATGGATGCGCCGCCCTTCGAGGTGGTGGCGGGGACGATGGCAGAGCTGGTGGAGGGCTGTGACAAGCGGCTGGAGACCTGCTCCGCGACGTTCGGCAATGCCATCAACTTTCGCGGCGAGCCCTATCTGCCCGGAAATGATCTGCTGACGCGCTATCCGGGAGCTTGACCAATGAGCGGCATGGGTGAGGTCCTGGCGCGCGAGGCGCTGGGGCTGGTGGGCGTGCCGTTTCGCCTGCATGGCCGTTCGGTGGAGACCGGCGTGGATTGCGTTGGGCTGGTGGCGCTGGCGACATGGCGGGCGGGCCATCGAGGCGAGGCGCCGGACCGCTATGCCTTGCGGGGCGGGAAGCTGGAGCAATTTGAAGCCTGGCTGAAAGCCGCGGGTCTCTGCAGAGCGGCCGAGATGCGCATCGGCGACATTGTGCTGGTGCAGGCCGGAATGCGGCAGTTTCACCTGATGGTCTTTGCCGGCGCGGGGTTCGTCCACGCCCATGCAGGCTTGCGGCAGGTGGTGGCCATGCCCGGCGAGAGCCCCTGGCCGGTGCTGGGGGTCTGGCGCCTTCCCGGCTGAGCAGTGCCACCTTTCATTCACCAAGAGGTTTATATGGCTACTCTCGTATTGACGGCGGTGGGCACGGTGCTGGGCGGCCCGATCGGCGGCGCCATAGGCGCGGCGCTGGGGCAGGCAGTGGACCAGAATATCCTCTTCAAGCCCAAGGGGCGGGAAGGGCCGCGGCTGGACCGGCTGGACGTCCAGACATCCACCTATGGCAGTCAGGTGCCGCAGATATTCGGGCGAATGCGCGTCGCGGGCACGGTGATCTGGGCAACGGACCTAAAGGAAACAAAGAAAAAGAGCGGCGGCGGCAAGGGCAGGCCAAGCACCACGACATTCAGCTATTCGGCGAGTTTTGCCGTCGCCTTGTCGAGCAGGCGGATAGTGCGGGTGGGACGCATTTGGGCCGATGGAAATCTGCTTCGCGGCGCAGCGGGAGATTTCAAGACCGCCGTTGGAGCCTTCCGGCTGTTTAACGGGGACCCGGACCAGCGCCAGGACCAGCTTATGGCGTCGGCGGAAGGTACGGCGTTTACGCCCGCCCATCGCGGCACGGCCTATGCGCTGTTCGAGGATATGCAGCTTGCCGACTATGGCAATCGTATTCCTTCTCTCACCTTCGAAGTGGTGGCGGATGAGGATGAGGTTGGCATTGCGCATGTCAGCGAAAGCTTGTCTGGCGGGCTGCTGAGCGGCACAGGGGATGCGACAGTGAAGGGCTATGCCGCTTTCGGGCCCAGCATTGCCGATGCAGTTGAGCCGTTGATAAGCAGCTTTGACCTGCGTCTTCGTCCCCAGGGGGGGCGTCTGATCATGGACGGATCGATTGCAGGTGGAGACGCCATTGCTGCAGCTACACTGGCGCGGCGGGTCAATGGAGACATGGTCGCGCCCGTCTCATCCGCCAAACAGGCGGCAGCGCTTACACCCCAAACGCTATCCATTCGCTATTATGAGGCGGAGCGCGATTATCAGGCCGGGCTGCAGCGCGCCGCAAGGCCGGGCGCCGGCCGGCAGCATGTGCAAATCGACCTGCCCGCAGTGGTGTCCGCCAGCAAGGCCAAAGGATTGGCGGCCCGAAAGGCGGCGGCGTTGTGGCGGGGCCGCTCCACGCTCGAACTGATTTGCGGATGGAGCGAACTGCACCGCAGGCCGGGAACAATCGTGTCCTTGGCCGGCATGGCTGGCCTTTGGAGCATTGAATCGCTGCAATGGGAGAAGATGGCTGTCCGGCTTTCGTTGAGGCAGGTCGCCGCGGGACCATCGGTGAGCCTGGAGGCATCGTCCGGCTCCGCCGTCCGGGAGGAGGATCAGTTGCATGGGCCCACGACCCTGCTGCTCGCCGACTTGCCGCATCTGGGCGATGGCGTGGCCGCAACACCGCTGGTGGTGGCAGCGGCGGCTGGAGCTTCCGCCGGCTGGCGGCGGGCCTCGCTCTTTGTTGAGGAAGGCGATGAAACCGTTGCCATTGGAGAGAGCGGCGCACCGGCTGTCATGGGAACTTCGCTTTCCGCGCCGGCCATGGCTTCCGCTACGCTTTTCGATGATATTTCCGTACTGGATGTGGAGTTGCTTGATCCCGCCATGGTCCTTGCCGGAGCCAGTGATGATGCATTGCTGCGCGGCACCAATTTTTGCCTGCTGGGACAGGAACTGTTGCAATTTGGACATGCCGTCCAGACCAGCCTGCGCCACTACCGGCTGACGCATCTGCTGCGCGGCCGGCGGGGCACGGAGTGGGCCATTGGCGGACATGGCAGCGGCGAGCATTTCCTGCTGATCGATGCAGAGACGCTGACGAAAGTGCCGGATAACCATGTGCGCGCCGGAAGCGAACTCAAGCTGCTGGCCCAGGGGCTGGGCGATGCCGAGCCCGTGGAAGCCGCGCTGATGGTAAGGGGGACTGCCTTGAAGCCGCCCTCGCCAGTGCATCTCTCGGTGTTTCAGGAGAGCGGTGGTGGTCGAATCATCCGATGGACCAGGCGGAGCCGCGCGGGATGGATCTGGACCGACCATGTCGATGCCCCGCTGGGTGAGGAATTCGAGCGGTACAGGCTGCGCGTGCTGGCGGGCGGAACCGTCCTCCGGGAGACCGAAACAGCCGTGCCCGAATTTCCCTACAGTGCCGCGATGGCTGGAGAGGACGTGGCAGCCGGAGGGTCTTTGCTGACGATTGAAGTCTGCCAGATTGGCGCGCTCGGCGTAAGCGAGCCACTGATGCGCAGCATCGCCATCTGACGAGCCCCTGAAACCCATCATTTCCGATTTGAGCGAAGGAACCAGACATGCCCACAGATGCAACGCCGCGTTTTAACCTGCCCTTCCTTCATACCGGTCAGGCCCAGAAGGAGATATTTCACAATGAAGCCCTGACGCGGGCCGATATCCTGGTGCATGCCCATGCCCTCTCAGCGGCGCTGGGCGAACCGCCCGCAGCGCCCTCCGAGGGCCAGTGCTGGATCGTGAATGGCTCGCCCTCCGGGGCTTGGCTGGGACATGCGGGAGCATTTGCCTGCTGGACTTCAGGAGGCTGGCGGTTCGTGCTTCCCAGAGCCGGAATGAAGGTGCGGGTTGCGGATGAGGAACTCGATTATGTGCATGACGGCACTGCCTGGCAAAGGAGTGAAATTCGCCCGGCTGGCCTTTTTTTATCAAATGTGCAGGTCGTCGGAGAGAGGGAG